>JAJQDL010000104.1 GCA_021202235.1 Lachnospiraceae bacterium | reverse complement strand
CATGTTCGGCCGGAACTTCCTCCCAGGCCGGTTTGATCAGGATATTTTCCACCGTAAAGGGACGAAAATACTCCTTCCAGGAATTCATCCAGTCCTTATCCTCGGTCTCGCTGCAGGTGATCTCGCAGCTTCCCGCGTCACAGAAGAGCCGGATCTCCTCAAGACCCTCCCGGACGGAAGCCAGAAGCTCCTCCTCGGAAGTCTCCGGCTCCGCCGCCCGCCGGGGCGCGTCCCCGCACTGGAACACAGCGTCCCGTGTCTGCAGATCGGCGGAAAGATAGAAATGTACTTTGGCCCGGCCATCGTCGGGGGGGGAGCTCCGGCAGGATGTCCACGAACATGCCCTTTGTCTCCTGCTCCGTCAGAGGCACATTATCCTCAATCTCGATGCCCTCCACACCCCGTTCGTTCAGCATATCACTGATGAAATCAATCGCTTCTGTCGTCGTATCGATGGTGAATCTCTTCCATTTCATCAGCTAAAATAACCTCTTTTTCTTGTGGGATCCGCCCTCGTGAGGCTTTCCGTTCATGGCGTCGTCAAAGGCGCGCAGCGCCTCCTTCTGTTCCTCGTTCAGCCGTTCCGGCACGCTGACTACCAGCGTCACATAGTGATCGCCGCGAATATTCCTATTTCTCAGATAGGGAACGCCCTTCCCTTTCAGGCGCACACGCGTATCCGTCTGCGTCCCCGGCTTCACCTCATACTCTACCTGACCGTCCACCGTGTTGATGCGGATCGTGCCGCCCAGCGCCGCCTGCGCGAAGCTGATGGGTACCGTGGAATAGATATTGGTATCCTGGCGCTTGAAGGTAGGATGATTGGAGACCACGACCTCCACCAGAAGATCGCCGCGCTCACCGCCGTTCGTTCCCGGCTCACCTTTGCCGCGCACCCGGATACTCTGCCCGTTATCGATGCCTGCGGGAATGGATACCTGGATCTTCTTGCGCGACTGGATATATCCGGTTCCATAGCAGTGCGGGCACTTGTCCTTGATGATCGTTCCCTTACCGCCGCAGTCCGGGCAGGTCTGAACGTTCCGCACCATGCCGAACATGGACTGCTGCGTATAAACCACCTGGCCGCTGCCGCCGCACTTGGAACAGGTAACAGGAGTCGTTCCTTCCTTCGCGCCGGTTCCGTGACAGTGCGTACACTCATCCTTCAGGTTCATCTCGATCTCTTTATCCACGCCAAAGATGGCTTCCTCAAAGGTGATACGTACACTGGTGCGCAGATTGGCTCCCTTCATGGGCGCATTACTGCGCCGACTGCTGCGTCCTCCGCCGAATCCGCCCCCAAACAGATCCCCGAAAATGTCTCCGAAGATATCTCCCATATCTCCGTTGAAATCAAATCCACCGCCCGCACCGCCGTTCTCGAATGCGGCATGGCCGAACTGATCGTATTGTTTTCTTTTCTCCGGGTCACTGAGAACAGCGTAGGCCTCCGAGGCCTCCTTGAACTTCGCCTCGGCTTCGGGATTATCCGGGTTGGTATCGGGATGGTATTTCTTCGCCAGCGAACGATAAGCCCTCTTCAGCTGCGCATCGTCTGCATCCCGGCCTACGCCCAGAACCTCATAATAATCTCTCTTATTCTCAGCCATATTGCTTTCCTCCAGGAACACAGCTTCGGCCTGCGATGTAAACCGCAGGCCAAAGTGTGTCTATCTTCTACTTACGCGATTCTTATACCTCTTTGAAATCGGCATCCACGACGTCGTCCTCGGGTGCGCTGCCCGCATTGCCGGCGCCCGCTCCCATGTCAGGGCCTGCGGAACCGGTCTGCTGCGTCGCCTGCGCCTGCTGCTCATACAGCTTGGCGAACAGGGCCTGCGAACTCTTCATCAGCTTCTCCCTGCCGTCCTTCAGCTGCTGCACCTGCGAATCCGTCAGCTCGGTGGCGTTGGTTGTCGCCTCAACGACCGCTTTCAGGGAAGCCAGATCTGCTTCCACCTCAGACTTCAGAGAAGCGTCAAGCTGTCCGCCAACCTCTTCCAGAGCCTTCTCGGTCTGGAACACGATGGCATCCGCGTCGTTCCGGGCATCAATGCCTTCCTTGCGCTTCTTATCCTGCGCCTCATACTCGGCAGCCTCCTTCACGGCCTTATCGATGTCCGCCTCGGACATGTTGGAGCCGGAGGTGATGGTGATATGCTGCTCTTTGCCTGTGCCCAGATCCTTGGCGGAAACATTGACGATGCCGTTCGCATCGATGTCGAAGGTCACCTCGATCTGCGGCACACCGCGGCGGGCAGGCGGGATCCCATCCAGCCGGAACTGGCCGAGGCTCTTGTTGTCCTTCGCGAACTGTCTCTCACCCTGCAGCACGTTAATATCCACAGCCGTCTGGTTGTCGGCTGCCGTGGAGAACACCTGGCTGTGCTTGGTCGGGATCGTGGTATTTCTCTCGATCAGGCGCGTCGCCACACCGCCCATGGTCTCGATGCTCAGGGACAACGGTGTCACATCCAGCAGCAGGATCTCACCGGCTCCGGCGTCGCCGGCCAGCTTGCCGCCCTGGATGGAGGCGCCGATGGCCACACACTCATCCGGGTTCAGGTTCTTGCTGGGCTCCTTGCCGGTCAGCTGCTTCACCTTCTCCTGCACAGCAGGGATACGGGTAGAGCCGCCCACCAGCAGAACCTTGTCGATCTGTGAGGTGCTGAGGCCTGCATCCTTCAGCGCGTTGTTCACAGGCGTCACGGTCCGGTCTACCAGCTCATGTGTCAGCTCATCGAACTTGGCACGGGTCAGGTTCATATCAAAATGCTTCGGTCCATCCTGGTTGGCCGTGATGAACGGAAGGTTGATGTTCGTGGTGGTGGCGCTGGAGAGCTCCTTCTTCGCCTTCTCAGCCGCTTCCTTCAATCTCTGCAGAGCCATCTTATCGTTCGAGAGGTCAATGCCCTCTGCCTTCTTAAATTCATCCAGCATATACTGGGTGAGCACATTGTCAAAATCATCACCGCCCAGATGCGTATCACCGTTGGTTGCCAGTACCTCGATGACGCCGTCGCCGATCTCGATAATGGATACATCGAACGTGCCGCCGCCCAGGTCGTAGACCAGGATTTTCTGCTCCTTCTCGTTGTCCAGACCATAGGCCAGTGCCGCCGCGGTCGGCTCATTGATGATTCTCTTTACTTCCAGGCCCGCGATCTTGCCGGCATCCTTGGTGGCCTGCCGCTGTGCATCATTGAAATACGCAGGAACCGTAATGACCGCTTCCGTCACCGTATCGCCCAGATAGCTCTCGGCATCTGCCTTCAGCTTCTGCAGGATCATTGCGGAAATCTCCTGCGGCGTATACTGCTTGCCGTCGATCGTCACGCGATAGTTGCTGCCCATGTGTCTCTTGATGGAAGAAATCGTCTTCTCCGCGTTGGTGACTGCCTGCCGCTTGGCCGGCTCGCCGACGAGACGCTCCCCCGTCTTGCTGAATGCCACGATGCTGGGCGTCGTGCGGACACCCTCTGTATTGGCGATCACAACCGGCTTGCCGCCCTCCATGACGGCCACGCAGCTGTTCGTAGTACCCAGATCAATTCCGATAATCTTTCCCATGATTTTGTCCTCCTGTTTCCAATCTATGTGGGGAGGCTCACGCCCCCGTGTTTGTTACATTGTTCCCAGCCCGAAGGCGGGGTAAAATCTATGACAACCGGTTCATGACCGGATTGCTCTCCGCATGAGCTGACCGCCCGGCATGCAAACCGGATCACTGCTCAGTTGGCCACCTTCACCATACTGTAACGCACGACGCTGTCGCGGTAGGTGTATCCCTTCTGAAATTCCTCGACGACCTGGTTCTCACCCGCATTCTCATCTTCCACATGCATCACCGCATTGTGACAGGACGGATCGAATTCCTTCCCCACCGCCTCGATGGGCTTCACGCCGAGCTCTTCCAGCTCCTTCATCATATGCTTATAGACCTTCTCCATGCCTGCCACGAAGGCATCTTCCTTCTGTTCCTCCGGCACGGAACCAAGCCCTCTCTCAAAATTATCAACCGTCGGAAGGATCTTCTCGATGACGCTGCGCGCGCCCATCTCAAACATCGCTGATTTCTCTTTCTCGCTCCGTTTGCGGAAATTCTCGAATTCAGCCATCGTCCGCTGCAGTCTGTCCGTCAGCTCGGCGATCTTCTTCTCTGCTTCATCCTCCGCCTTCTCAGGCGTCGGAGTTTCTTTTTCCTGCGGTTCCTCCTGCGCAGCCTTCTCCGGAGCGGCTTCGTTCACCGGAGTCTCCTCCGCTGCCGTCTCCCCGGCCTCCTCCTGGATGCCGCTGGTCTCTTTTTCTTCTGCCATAGGATAGCCCTCCTTCTATAACTTCGCTGTTAAGATTCTTTATCCTCACTGTTGTCAAAGATATCATCCAGCTGACTCATGGTACTCTTCAGAGTATCTACCACTTTCTCATAATCCATTCTCTTTGGACCGATGATCCCGATGCGTCCCTGCACACCCTCGCTCAATGCGTAGGTGGCAGTCACCACGCTGCAGTCTTTCATGGCCTCGACCGGCACTTCTTCGCCGATATATACCTGAATATCATGCCGATCGCCCTCGGAACCATCCTCCTTCGTCTGGAAGACAATGTCGCCCAAAGGTTCTTTTTCCTCCAGCGTACTGATCAGGCGGCTCGCCGTATCGCCTCCGGTCAGTTCGGGATACTTAAAAATGTTAGGTGCGCCGCTGGTGTAGTAACGAACCTTCTCCTCGCCGCGGATAGAATCAGCAACCGCATCGAGCACCCGGTTGATAATGTCGCTGTGCTCTCCGGCCTCTTCCTTCATCTTGGTGATGATGTCCAGATTGATCTCCTCGATGGTCAACCCATTGAGGTTGCTGTTAAGAAGAAGATTCAGGGAAAGCAGATCTTCCTGAGAAATCTCACACCCCACACGCAGGATGTTGTTCTTGACGATATTACCCTCCGTCACCACCACAGCCAGCAGCTTGTCGTCCTCCATCGGAGAGAGCTGGATGAATTTCAGCTTGTTCCGCTTATACTGGGGACCGGTGATCACTGTCGCGTAATTGGTATTGGCCGCCAGAATCTTCGCCATCTGCAGCAACATCTCCTCCAGGCGGTCTACCTTACGGATGAGAAGATCGCCTTCCCGGTTCGTCTCCGCGGGAAGCTGCTTCTTCTCTTTCTCAAGCAGACTGTCCACATAGAGACGATAGCCTTTATCTGTAGGAATCCGTCCTGCTGAGGTATGAGGCTGTATGATCAGCTCCATTTCCTCCAGATCTGACATCTCATTGCGGATCGTAGCCGGTGAAAGCTTTACATCCAGATACTTGGAGATTGTCCTCGATCCCACGGGCTCTCCGGTCTCCTGATAGTTCTGGATGATCGCATACAGGATCTTTCGTTTTCTCTCGTCCAGCTCCATGGGTTTCTCCTTTCTCTGTTGTGTTGTTAGCACTCGATTGATTGGAGTGCTAATACCTTCTTAGATAAGATACCACTATGCTATTTCTTTGTCAACTGTTTTTCACACATTTTTTTCTGATTCCCAAAAGAAACAGCGGCTTTCGCCGCTGCTTCCAACCTAATGAATGATAGAGGGATTGCTTTTGATATGTGGGAAATTGGCTGTCATCCGATTTTCAGTCGAGAAAGATCGGATTCGTCCAGGCCACTTTTCCGTCTGCGCCAATAACCTGTGCCCGCACATAGGAGGCACCTGCAGGCAGCAGCCAGTTGGCACAGACCAGGTCTGCCCCCAGGGGATCACTCACCGCATGTCCCCGGCAGGGATAAGTGATAAACTCAATTTTTTTTGCAGGAGAGCATTCGAGAATAACTTCGCCCTCCCGCACTTCGAAATGTGTAATATCCGGCCCGGTAGAAGAATAAAAGCGACCAGCTTCCAATGCCTTCCCGATGGATTTAACTGTCAGCTCTTCTGCCCATACGTTCACCCATCCTTTACAGGATGCAAAACGGGGATGCTGTTCCGTGATCTTTACCCTGAGCTTATGCTCCGGCCCTACTTTGATCTTGTTATGGCAGTCATCCGTGGCAATGCCCCATATCCTTTTTCCCGCCCGGAGCATCAGATCCCAGAGTGCTACGCCGCAGCCTGTATCCATACCATCTACAGCAACCTCGCTGTTGAAGATCTCCATGGCAAATGTTCCGTCCAGAGCCATCAGATCCTCCCATGTCAGGCGGGACCAGATCGGATGATTCAGCGTGACCAGATTGCCGCGTGCCCTCATGTCGTCTACATACTTCTGCGAAATTCTGTAATATTCCTCCCGGGATTCCGCCCTGGGAGGCACCTGTCTCTCTCCGTCCGCAAATGGGTTCTCTGAGGGAAGCCATGGGGCCTGAAGAACCTGCATATGGAACAGCCGGTAGCTGTTACAGGCCGGATTCGGTTCTCCCGGCTGCGTTTTTCCTTCCATCGCCGGGTAAAAAAGGAAGTTGTCCTCACAGAGATCACGATGGTAGTTGAAAACCAGATGATCGCTCAGGGCCAGGAAAGAATATCCGTGCCGCATATAAATATCCTTCAATTCCTCCGGAGTATACATTCCGTCTGAGCAGGTGGAATGCGCATGCAGATTTCCCTTATACCACTGTCCCTGACCAGAAAATGGATTATAGTCCCTCATAAATCTGAGTCCTCCTGATTTGATTATAAATTTTCATTGTGAACCTTCTTCCTTCACACGAAAATAGTATACCTCAGCAATGAATATTTGTCAATATTATTCTGCAAAAAATGAATTTAAAATATTTTATTCTTTTTTCCTGTGATTTTACATTGATTATCCTTCATTCGCCTGATATACTTGTCTCTGGCGCGAACAGTGAGTCTGTTGTTTTACTATCCTTCAGGAGGTCATTCCATGTCCGTAGATCCGTTTTGGAAGATACAAAATATGTATCCGGAGTTTCATCGCGTTGAGAAGAAGGTTGCGGACTACATTCTGAGCCATCAATCAGATATTGCCCATCAGACCGCCGCGGAAATCGCCGCAAATTCCGGCGTTGCAGCCGGCAGTGTAGTCCGGTTCAGCAAGGTGATCGGCTACAGCGGATTCAGCGAGATGCGGCTTGCCTTTGCGAAATATCAGCCTGTTCCAGGTGACAAAACGATTTATGCAACGATCGGGAAAGATGATCCGCTCCCTGTTCTAACCGAAAAGGTTTTCCAGCAGAGCATTGACACGCTTCAATCGACTCTGTCCATGCTCTCCGATGCATCTATGGAGCGGGCGGTCGATATACTGGCCTCTGCAAAAAGGATTGTATTCTTCGGAATCGGTTCCTCTTCCCCTCTGGCGCAGGACAGCGCCTACCGCTTCAGCCGGGCGGGTTTTCCTGCGGAGGCCATTGCGGATCCTCATATTGCCCGTATCACGGCCAGTATGCTGTCCTCCGACAGCGCTGTCGTCGGCATTTCTCACACCGGCCGTTCAGCTGAAACTGTCTCCGCCATGACTTTGGCAAAAAAATCCGGAGCGAAAACGATCTCTGTCACCAGTTTTCTGAAAAGCCCTCTGACAGCCCTCTGTGATGTGAATCTGGTCATCGCATCCTCGGAGACAGCTGTGCTGAACGAAGCCATCTCCTCGCGGATCGCTCAGATCGTTGTACTGGACAGCCTGTATGTCGGCCTTGCAATGCGAAAGCCGGAGGAGACGGCAGAAAAAATCCTGAACATGAACCGGATTCTGGAGGAAATGCGCATATAGCTTCCCGGATGTCCACCAGACAGAGAGCCACGAATCCGACCGCATATTCACACAATTTTAAATGTTTTTTACAGTATTTTGATTGACTTTGCCCGGATTCGCCATTATACTGAGTGAGTATGCGACGACTAACATCTCCCGAAAGGAGACTTTTCTGTGAGAAAGAAAACACATCTGCTGCTGTCCCGCTATATGCTGACACAGATGGAAGAAACACTTCCTATATATAAAAGACTATCCTTCTATGCCGGCAGCATTCTGCCGGACTGCCTGCCGGCCTTTCTGGTGAAGCGCCACACATATACAGCCAGCCTGGATCTGCTGCTGCGAAAGCTCGATCACCTGGAGCATCGGGATTGCTTCGGCTACCGCCACGTCTGGTCCTATCTGGTGAATCTGGGGCAGGTTACACACTATCTGGCGGACTACTTTGCCTATCCGCACAATGAGTGTTTCCCCGGCGGTCTTCTGGATCATCTCTCGTATGAGAAGGATCTGATCTCTGCCATGCAGGACTACATCGAGGAATTGGAAAAATATCCGCCCGCCGTCTTTCCCCCGGCGCCGCGAACCGTTGACGAACTGGTCATCCATCTGCAGCAGCTCCACCAGGAATATCAGCAGCAGGCCATCAACTGCGCCCTGGACTGCCGGTACATCGCCCGCATCTGCCTGGAGACTTTTCAGGCGCTTCTTCTTCTCGATTCGCTCTCCGAACCGCAGAGACAGGCCGCCGCGGCCTAGAACAAAGCTCCGGCCAACGTTCATACTGTTCACATTTTCCTGCAAGATATAAAACAGTGCCCCGCAAAGAGACTTCAATCTCTCCGCGGGGCGTTTTTTCTGTTCTTCATTCAAACTTCCTGCGATATCGGAGGTCTCTGCCAGCACGGCAGTCCTCTGCTGTCCCTGTTCAGAGGCTTCGGTACCCGTCCGGATTCTGTGTCTGCCAGCGCCAGGCATCCTCGCACATCTCCTCGATGCCCCGCTCCGCTTTCCAGCCCAGCTCCCGCTCCGCCAGAGACGGATCGGCATAGCAGGTGGCGATATCGCCGGGACGCCTGGCCTGAATCTCATAGGGAATTTCATGGCCGCAGGCCTTCTCGAAGCTCTTCACCACATCCAGCACACTGTAGCCGATGCCGGTGCCCAGGTTATAGACGTGAATTCCGTGCTGCTCCTGCGCCAGCTTCTCGATCGCCTTGACATGCCCCCGTGCCAGATCAACGACATGGATATAGTCACGCACGCCGGTGCCATCGGGCGTATCGTAATCATTGCCAAAGACCCGCAGCTTCGGCAGCTTGCCGATGGCGACCTGCGCCACATAGGGCAGCAGATTGTTGGGGATCCCCTTGGGATCCTCCCCGATGCGGCCGCTCCGGTGCGCTCCGATCGGGTTGAAATACCGCAGCAGCATGATATTCCAGGTATCATCCGACACATAAAAATCCCGGAACATCTCCTCCTGCATCAGCTTTGTCCGCCCATAGGGATTGGTGACATGAAGCGGGAAATCCTCCCGGATCGGCACCGTTGCCGGATCCCCATAAACTGTAGCCGAGGAACTGAACACCAGACTCTTCACGCCATGACGGCGCATGACATCACAAAGCACCAGCGTTCCGGTGATATTGTTCCAGTAATATTCCAGCGGTTTGGCGACAGATTCTCCCACCGCCTTGAGACCGGCAAAATGAATCACCGCCTCGATCTTCTCCTGCGAGAATATCTTCTCCATCGCCTCCCGGTCGAGGATGTCCGCCTCGTAAAAGGTCAGAGAACGGCCCGTGATCTCCTGCACCCGCCGCAGCGACTCCGCGCTGGCATTGGACAGATTGTCCACCACGACGACCTCAAATCCGGCCTCCAGCAGCTCCACACATGTATGACTGCCGATAAAGCCGGCGCCTCCTGTGACTAAAATCGACATTTTTTTGTCCCTCACTTCCCGATTTTCTTTCATCATTCAAGAATATACTCTTCACTTGCGGTTACACTATACCCCAGATTCAACAATTCGTAAATCCTGTATTTTGTTTGTACCAGCTCTTTTTCGATCATGTCCGTCATGTATAGCGCTTCTGTTTTTGCATACACTATTATAAGCGGCAGTTTTTCGCCCCGATATATAAAGTTCTTCATCATATTCTGAACAGAAAGGAGCTCTCATGCCCATTTATCTTTTCATCGGTATCCTATTGATCGTTTTCCTGCTCTTCATCTATTGCCTGACCCGAGCCGCCGGCGAGGCGGACCGCCGCGAAGATGACCGGCAGCAAATGATCTTCCTGGAGCACTACCGCAGAGAACACGACAGAGGGTAGAAGGAGCAGGACATTACCAGGCTGCCACCGTCCCATCTGCTCTCGGTTCCGCCGCACCGGCCAGTACGTCGTTTTCCAGACGGCAGATGATCTCCCCCTTTCCGAAGGAGAAGCTGTCATGCTGGATACGAACCTGGTGCCCCCGCGCCACCAGTTCCCGGACGATCGCCTGCGGTACGCCATACTCCAGTTCCACTGATTTTCCGCGGATCCACTGCCACCGGGGCGCATTCAGAGCGTCCTGGGGATTCATATGGAAATCAAGCAGGTTAGTGACCACCTGGACATGTCCCTGCGGCTGCATGAAGGCCCCCATAACGCCAAAAGGTCCCACCGGCTTCCCGTTTCGGGTCATGAATCCGGGAATGATCGTATGGTATGGCTTCTTGCCACCGGCAAGCAGGTTATCATGCCCCGGTTCCAGCGAGAAATTATTCCCCCGGTTGTGCAGAGCGATTCCCGTACCGGGCACCACCAGACCGGAACCCCAGCTCATGTAATTGCTCTGGATATAAGAGACCATATTTCCTTCGTTGTCCGCAGTACACAGATACACCGTGCCGCCGCTCTGCGGATGGCCGACCACAGGCTCCAGAGCTTTCCGGCCGATGAGGCGGCGCCGCTCCTCAGCGTAAGTCTCCGAGAGCAGATCATTCACCGTCACCCGCATATGGCGCGGATCTGTCACGTAATTCTTCACATCCACGTAGGCCAGCTTCATGGCTTCGATCTGCCGGTGATAGACCTCCGCACTCTCCCTCTCTCCCTCAAAGGAAAACCCCTTCAGGATGTTCAGTGCCATGAGCGCAGAGATCCCGTGTCCGTTGGGCGGAATCTCATGAATGTCATATCCGCGATAGTTCACGCTGATCGGTTCCACCCACTCCGGATGATACTCTTCAAAATCCTCTTTCAGGAAATATCCCCCATATTGATCCGAGAAAGCCACGATCCGCTCCATGAGATCTCCCCGATAGAAGCTCTCTGCCTCTGTGGCGGCGATCGATTCCAGGCTTCTCGCCATTTCTTCGCAGCGCCAGATATCGCCCGGACGCGGAGCAGCGCCATTCACGGAGAATGTGTCGAACCAGGAACGGAATTCTTCTCCCCGCAGCTCCCGTGCATAGGTCTCATACATCACCTGCCACCGGGCTGCATTGTTCGCAGAGACCGGATGTCCCTCCCTCGCATAGCGGATCGCCGATTCCATCACCTCTCTCAGGGAAAGTCTTCCGTATGTCCGGGAAAGCTCAGCCCAGGCGGCCGGAGCGCCAGGAACCGTCACCACTTCAAATCCGTACTTCGGCATCTGCCGCAGGCCCTTCTCCCAAAGCACCTCTGCGGAGAGCTTCCGCGGAGCCGGGCCGCTGGCATTTAATCCGCGCAGCTTTCCCTCTGTCCACACCAGGGCAAAGGCATCCCCGCCGATTCCGTTGGAACCGCACTCCGTGACGGTCAGACAGGTCGCCGTCGCGATCGCGGCATCGATGGCGTTCCCGCCCCGGCGCAGGACCTCCAGCCCCGCCTGAGCGGCAAGAGGCTGCGAGGTGGCAACCATCCCGCGGCCTCCGTACACTACATTTCGCCAAGAAGGATAACGGTTGATCATCGCATCAAACTTCATGTTCCTGTCCTCCTGCAATTCCTTTGATTCTTTCTTCCCGTTTTCAGTCCGCCTGTTGCCGCAGACTTCTTAAGAAATGTCGTTTTTTATAAATACGGTCCTCTCATTCTCTTGACATCCCCGCAAAAATGACATATGATGTCCTTGGTTTTCGTTTAAATCAAAACAATTCAGAGTATTGACAAAAGAAAAACGGGGGCGTTATCTTTGGATACCACTTTTTCGCAAAAGCTATTTGATTTTTATCGGACTGTTTACGTAAATATGGAAAAGCTTTACAGCCAGATCATAAAAGATGAGGATCTGTCTGTGATTCAGCTGCGGCTTCTCCTGACCGTCCATGCCAACGGAGAGATTCCCGTCGGTCAGCTCGGCCAGAAGATCGGCATGAACAGCGGCAACTGTTCCTCCATGTGCAAAAAGATGGAGCAAAAGGGTCTGCTGACAAGACATCGGCACCGGGAAGACGAGCGTATCGTATGCCTGACTCTGACTCCGGAAGGGATGGTCGTGGCAGAGCGAATTCTGGCACGCCTGAAGGACCTTCAGGACTATGTATGCGGCGGTCTCAGCGAAGAGGAAATGAACCACATCATGCACAGTATGGACATCGTTACCAACTATGTGAACCGCCTCGTGTAACTGTCACAGGGAACCGTTTTATTACACCGTCTGCGGTCTGCGTGAGCCGTCGATTCATGTATGCCTGCTTGCGCGGGCTGCGTCCGGCGCCAGCCGGATAAACTCCTTACGCAGACCTGCGCATATTCAGGAAATGGGAGTCTCTTCTCCGGAGGCTCCCATTTCACATCTCCCTCTATTAGTAAACGACTTTAAGTCGTTTACTTTCGCGCCGATCGCGGGCTGCGTAAGCAGCCATTCCTTGCGCGATCGTGTGCATCGCCTGCTATAGTGAACGACAAATATTTTTGTCGTTCACTATAGCTTGCTCTGCTTCGCTGCTTCCAGAGCCTGCTCCACGTCGGCAATAATATCCGCCGCATCCTCGATGCCTGCGCTGAAACGGATCAAGTCAGGGCGAACGCCGGCCTCCACCAGCTGCTCATCGTTCAGCTGACGGTGGGTATGGCTGGCGGGATGAAGCACGCAGGTGCGGGCGTCTGCCACATGGGTGACGATAGCCGCCAGCTTCAGGTGATCCATGAAGCGCACCGCCATGTCCCGTCCGCCCTTCAGTCCGAAGGACAGCACGCCGCAGGTGCCGTTCGGCATGTATTTCTTTGCCAGGTCATAGTACTTATCTCCGGGCAGTCCGGGATATTCCACCCAGCCCACCTCCGGATGGTTCTGCAGATACTCTGCCACCTTCCGGGCATTCTCACAATGTCTGGGCATCCGCAGATGCAGGGATTCCAGACCCAGATTCAGAATGAAAGCATTCATGGGAGCCTGACAGGTTCCCAGGTCGCGCATCAGCTGCGCTACTGCCTTCTGGATGTATCCCATCTTCCCGAATTTTTCGGCATAAACAATCCCGTGATAGGATTCATCCGGCGTACACATGCCGGGGAATTTCTCCGCATGTGCCATCCAGTCAAAATTCCCGCTGTCCACGATGCAGCCACCCACAGTAGAGGCATGACCGTCCATATACTTGGTCGTAGAATGAGTCACGATATCGGCGCCCCATTCAATAGGACGGCAGTTGATCGGCGTGGCAAACGTATTGTCTACGATCAGCGGCACACCGTGCGCGTGCGCAAGCTTCGCAAATTTCTCGATATCCAGGACCACCAGAGCCGGGTTGGCGATGGTCTCGCCAAAGACCGCCTTCGTATTGGGACGGAAGGCTGCCTCCAGTTCCTCTTCACTGGCATCCGGATCCACCAGCGTCACCTCGATACCCATCCGCTTCATCGTCACAGTCAGCAGGTTCGAGGAACCCCCATAGATCGTCGCGGAGCTGACAATATGATCCCCCTCGCTGCAGATATTCGTGAGAGCCAGAAACGTCGCCGCCTGTCCCGAAGAGGTCAGGACACCCCCGATCCCGCCCTCGAGGGCCGCAATCTTCGCCGCCACAGCATCGCAGGTGGGATTGGCCAGGCGGGAGTAGAAGTACCCCTCCTCTTCCAGATCGAACAGCCGACCCATCGTCTCGCTGTCTTAATCTTTAAAGGTCGTGAGCGGATAGCTCG
>JAJQDL010000041.1 GCA_021202235.1 Lachnospiraceae bacterium | reverse complement strand
CGTCTGGCGGCGTTAAATGCGCTGCGCTGTTATCCCCACTACCTGGGCGCTTTCATGATCGGAGAAGCGATCACGATCAGGATCCGAGGGCGGACTATCCGCTGGCCGGGCGCGCTGCTGGTGGCCGGGATTATCATCGCTGTCTATCAGATCATTGATATGGTACATCATATCCACTATGATTTCGGGGCTCCGGCTCTGATTCTGGTCACGATCCAGGTGGCCTTATGGGGGTTGGATTATACCTATGTGAGTCCCATCCGGAAAATGATCATGCAGATCCTGTTCATTACGGCTTTTCAGTTCTTGGATATCATGCCATTTCTGCGCAATCGTCCTTTTGGGCGGGGAGAGACCAGCCAGAACATCAAGCAGGCTGCGGCCATTCTGGGTTATGACAGCTTCCTGGATGGCATGTGTCTTCTGTTCTTTGTTCTTTTTCTTGTTATGGGATTCATCGTTTTCATGCTTCTTCGGCAGGAAAATTATCTCTATGAGATCGCCGTTCTGAAGGACGAGAGGGCGGAGGCGGAGCAGCGGGCTGCGCGGCAGGAGCAGGAGAATCGTACCTATCAGGAAATGCAGCACCTGGTGCATGATCTGAAATCACCGCTGACGTCGATCCAGAATCTGGTGGGCGTGATGGAGATCCAGTGTGCAGAGGGGAGTAACTGTAAGAAGGAGGGCGAATATCTGGCGACGATCGAGAAGCTGGTGGATAATATGAGCCGTACGATCTCGGAGATATTGTATGAGCAATCCGTCAATCTTCTGCCGGTCTCTTCGGTGCTGCGAACGATCCAGTCGCAGGTCAGCATCACCCCTTATGCCGGACTGCTGCTGGTACGGGATGAAGCGCCGGAAGCAAGGGTACAGGTCAACCGGATTCGTTTTGCCCGGGCGGTGATCAATCTACTGGATAATGCCTATGCATCTCTGCCGGATGGGACGGGAGACCTGCAGCTTCATGTATACCGCACCCGGAAAGAGGAGGTGGATCTGGTGGCCTTTACCGTGAAGGATAACGGCTGCGGGATCCCACAGGAGGCTCTGGATGAGATCTGGGAACGCGGCTACTCCGGGAGGGGAAGCAGCGGCCTAGGGCTTCCCTACGTGAAACAGGTGGTAGAGGCGTCGGATGGGGAGATTCATGTAACAAGTCAGGTGGGAAAGGGAACCGTATTTACAATTTTGCTGCCGGAAGGAGTAGAGGAAGATGAAACATGAGCATGCAGTGATATTGGCTATTGACGATGAAGAGGAGATTCGCTATTCACTTTCGGAACTGTTCGCCACCCAGGGTTGGAAGACCGTGGGAGCGGAGGATATGCTGGGAGGACTGCGCCTGTTTAATGAATGTCGGCCGGATATTGTATTGATCGATTATCATATGCCGGATATCAATGGAATCAAGGGGGTACAGATGCTTCGCGCTCTGAATGCAGACGTGCCCATCATTGTGTTTACCATTGATGAGAGTCAGGAGGTGGCGGATGAGTTCCTTGCTGCCGGCGCCAGCGATTTCGCGGTGAAGCCGATCAAGGCGCCTGACTTGCTCAGCCGGATTCGCTTGCATCTGCGCATGCTGGAGCAGCGAACGCAGGAAGTGGTTCCTCCGCAGACGACGCAGCAGAGCAGCTTCATCAGCAAGGGCATTGTGCGGATGACGCTGGAGCTGATCGAGGATTATTTTGAAAATAACGATGATTTTCTGACGGCGGATGCGATCGCGCAGGGAACCGGGTTGGCCTATCAGACGGTGTATCGCTATCTGGACTATATGGTCAAGGAAAATCAGGTGGAGGTGCGGCGTTCGTACGGGAAAATCGGCCGCCCCCGCCAGACCTACCGCCTGATACGCAGAAATAGCCGAAAATCATGAGAAAGGAGTGGGAAAATGCATATTCAGAATGTGCGTGTGCTGGAGAATGATCTGCACTTTGTCCGCCATGATCTGTTGGTAGACGGTGCACAGGTACACAGCATCGAGGACTTTTACTGCGACAACACAGACTTCGACGATCTGGTTGTCGAAGCGCAGGGCGGGTACCTGCTGCCGGGGCTGATCGATCTGCAGGCCTACGCGGGTGAGCCGGAGGAGGGGCGCCTGCGGGCGTATGCCCGTGCGCTGCTGGCCGAAGGGACGACCCGCTTTTTATGGGAGAATCCCTATGTGGATGAGGCAGAGCTCGGAAGGGAGGCTGAGGTCGTCAGGCGCTTCCGGGAACAGCCGGATCCGGAGGGCGCTGCGCTGGAGGGAATCCGGCTGGTTGGTCCCTTCCTGAATCCGGAGACGGCCCCGGAAGGTGTTGCGTGTCTCCCGGCGGATAAGGACATGGCGAAACGCCTGACAGAGTCCGGGGCGATCAGGATGTTGGAGGTCTCTCCGGAGGTGCAGGGGATTGGCCGCGTGATCCGGGCCGTGAAAGAAAAATGCCTTGTCAATGTGATCCCGGAGGATACACGCTTTGATCCGGGAAAGATGGCCTGTGTTCAGGGAGCTCAGCTCACCGGTCAGCTCGAAGAGCAGCTGCGTGCCTTTTCTGTCGAGGATCCCGGTATGCTGGCCGCTGCTGTCGAAAGTCCCTGCATGGCAGAGCTGGCGGTTTGTTCACCGGAGCTGCATCCCGCCACGGTACGTATGGCATTTCACCTGTTCGGAGCAGACCGCATCTGCCTGGTGACCGGCGGTATGCCCGGGGTAACTATGGCGGAGTGCGTGCGCCGGGCTGCAGGGTATGGAGTGCCGTTGCCCATCGCCGGGATGGCGGCCACTTTGAATCCGGCCCGGCTGCTGGGTATCCCGGCGGAGAAGGTACGCGTGTGTCCGGGCAGTATGGCGGACTTTGTGTTGTTTGATCTTCACGATCTTACGCTTCGTCTGATCGTGCGGGAGGGGCGCTGTATCTATAACCGCGACGAGCCGGCAGCACTGGGCGGCTAAGCGGCGGATGCTTAAGATTTTTAAGAGAAAGGGGGGGGCAATTAAAGAAAAATATTGAGAGAAAAAAGAGAAAAAAAGGAAATAAGTGCGTTTTATTTAATCTTATCGTAAGGACTGCTATACTCGACCCAGATTATTAAAAATGTGAAAGACAATATATAATCTGTGAAGAGAGACGGCAGCCGGAAGGGGGAGGGACTGATGAAACTTGGCTTTGGCGAAATACTTGTGATTTTCATCGTGGCACTTCTGGTGATCGGGCCGGACAAACTGCCGGAGTATGCCCGGAAGCTCGGAGCCGGTCTCCGGGAATTCCGCAACGCGACCAGCGATGTAACACAGGAGATCCGCGAGAGCGTCATCGAGCCGTTAAACGAAGCACAGCAGCCCCTGCGCGAAGCGATGGAACCGTTCGAAGAGATGCAGGCGGACATTGAGCGCGAGGTAAAGGGTGTTGAGAAGTCGTTGAACGATGTAGCCAGTGGACGCCCGGCGAAGAAGACTGTAAAGAAAACGGATGAGTCCGCGGCAGAGAAACCGGAAGAAAGCGCAGAAACAGCGCAGCCGGAGACTCAAAATGAAACGGCGGAAGGCGAAACAGCAATGAAACCGGAGACTCAGAACGAGCCGGAAGAAGCTGTGGAGACAGTCGGCGCGGAAGCGGAACAGCAGAGTGCGCCGGAGGCGGAGTCTGCAGAGCCAGAGATCCAGGCAAATGCGGAGAATCCGGCGGACGGTGAAGCGCAGGAGATGAGACAGGAAACTGTCTGACGATATGATTGTATTAAAAGTAAAGGGAGGAAATGATTATGCGTATCGGAACACAGGAACTTGTAATTATTTTGATCATTGTGATTCTTATCTTCGGACCTTCTCAGATTCCGAAGCTGTCCCGGATGTTCGGGAAATCAATGAAGAGCTTTAAGAAAGGCATGAGCGAGGGAGACGAGGATTCCGCCGGGGCATCGGAGACCACGAAGAAGGACGCTGAAGCGTGAAAAAGAACGCGAAGCGCCGCGAAGAGGAAAAGGATGTGCAGACCAGCAGTTCCATGCCCCTGTCAGGTCATTTGCGGGAGCTTCGCAACCGGGTTGTGATCTGTATCGTAGCTTTGCTTGTGTGCAGTATCGTTTTTCTCAATTATGCGGAGCCTCTGGTAATTCTGTTCACAGATATGGGGACGCAGTATGGATATGTGTACGTATATCTGGCTCCGCAGGAATTACTGATCCAGTATCTGCGCGTTGCGGTGGTGGCGGCTATTTGCGTATGTCTGCCGCTGACACTTTATCAGATCTGGGCCTTTGCCCGGCCCGGTTTGAGCCGAACAGAGAACATAACGGTCGTGATCGGACTGGTATTTGGTCTTCTTTGCTTTATCGTAGGCGTCCTTTTCGCCTATAAGATCACACTTCCTTTCATGCTGTATTTCCTGATCAATCTGGGGACAACCGGCGTGATCGAAGCGACGATCAGCGTGGAGAAATACATCAGTTTTGTTTTGACTGTACTTATTATTTTCGGTTGTGTATTTGAAATGCCGATGGTGAGTCTTCTGTTGACCCGCCTTGGTATTTTAAAACCATCGATCATGGTCAGAGGACGTAAGATAGCTATCGTGATCATTTTCCTGGTAGCGGCAATCATTACTCCACCTGACATTTTCAGTCAGGTTATGGTAGCGCTTCCCATGATCCTGCTTTGGGAACTGAGCATCCTGCTCTGCCGTATTCTGTACCGCTGGATCGGGAAGAAGAAAGTAGAGACAGAACAGGAAGAGGCCTGAGCAACAGGCGCTTGGATAGACAGATTTTAACAGCCATGGGACGAGGGGGTTCCGGCGAGAATGAATTCCCTTCCATGGCTTTTAAAATATCCGGATGAATCTTCGTCCGGATACTTATCAATCTGCGAGAGCAGAAAAACCTATAAAAAGGAGGAAAATATCCATGAGCAAAAAAGAAATCTCTCGCCGTTCTTTCCTGAAAGGCTCTGCTGCTGCAGGTCTGTCTGTCGCCGCTGCCGGTTTGCTCACCGCCTGCGGAAGCTCTGACTCCGGTTCTACCACCGCGGCAGCCGAGACAACTGCCGCTGCCGCTGAGACCAGTGCGGCCGTCGAAGAGACCAGTGCCGCTGCTGCTGAAAGCACAGCAACAGAAAAGGGTGTCACTCACATCGACGACTGGTATCTGTGGGATGAGGAGACTGGTGAACTGAACCTGGAAGGCCGTGACGCGACCGGAACCACCGCGGTCGTATCTGCCGGTACGCCCTGGGCGGCACAGGCCGGTATCAGCATCCTGGAGCAGGGCGGCAACGCTGTGGACGCGGCCTGCGCCGTAGCCTTCGCTCTGTCTGTCACCGAGCCGCAGGCATCCGGCCTGGGCGGCGGCGGCTTCATGACCATCCGCGATGCGGCAGGCGATGTGAAGTTCATCAATTTCCGTGAGACCGCTTCCGTGCTGGCTCTGGACCGTAACTACTGGCCTCTGTACACAGATTCTGAGGGCAACACCTCCGTGGTCGGCCGTGCGAATATGATGGGAGGCCGTGCTATCGGTGTACCCGGCGAAGTGGCCGGCATGGCGTTGGCTCTGGAGGAATACGGCACGATGTCGCTGGCGGATGTAATTCAGCCGGCCATTGATCTCTGCAATGACGGTTTCTACATTGGACCGACCACGGGTTCTTCCCTGGACGACAATGTAGGAACTCTGAAGGCCTATCCGGAATACGGCTCCATTTACCTGAATGACGATGGGATGAACGTCACGACCGGCGACCTGTTCAAGAACACCCAGCAGGGAGCGGCTCTGTCTCTGATCGCAGCTTCCGGCAAGGACGCCTTCTATCAGGAAGGTCAGCTGCGTGATGCTATTTTTACGGCGGCCAACAAGTATGGCGGTACCTTCGTGGCAGAGGATTTTGAAAATTATGAAGCCAAGGAAGACACTCCCGTGGAGGGAACCTATCGCGGCTACAAGATCTACTCCAGCCCTCTTCCGTCTTCCGGCGGTCTGTGCGTCATCCAGCTGCTGAACATCCTGGAGAACTTTGACATCGCCAGTATGGGACACAACACAACGGAGACCCTGCACGTATTGTCTGAGGCCATGAAGCTGGTCTATGCGGACCGTGCAAAATATCTGGGAGCTGACACTGAGGATGATCTGGTGACCTGCATGATGAGTAAGTCCTATGCGGCCAGCCTGGCCGAAACCATCAGCATGGATGAGGTACATGAGGCGGAGGCCCATGATCCCTGGCAGTTCGAGCACATGGATACCTCACACTTCACCGTGGCTGACAAAGATGGCAACATCGTCAGCTGCACGCAGACCATCAACGGTTACTTTGGTTCCGCGGTGGCGCCCGAAGGCTTCGGCTTCATGCTGAACAATGAGATGGCTGACTTCTCCTATGAGGAAGACAGCCCCAACAATATTGCGCCCGGTAAGTGCCCTCTGTCCTCCATGTCTCCGACGGTCATCTGCAATGAGGACGGTTCGCCCTTCATGGCTCTGGGTTCCCCCGGCGGCAGCACGATCATCGTGGCTGTGGCGCAGGTCATCATGAATGTCATCGATCACGGCATGACGATGCAGGAAGCGATCGATGCTCCACTTATGAGAGACGTCACCGGTAAAATGATTAATTACGAGAGCAGTATCGACGAGTCTGTCATCGAGGAACTGGTGCCCATGGGCCATGCTGTGACAGAGTCTCCTTCTGACTGGAACCGCAACCTCGGTTCCGTACAGGCAGTTCTGTACGGAGAAGACGGTACTCTGTACGGCGGTGCAGATCCTCGTCGTGACAACAAGGCGCTTGGTATCTAACCGCAGATTTGTCACAGAAACAGTAAAAACATAAAAAAAGAGAA
The DNA here is from genome assembly GCA_021202235.1 of Lachnospiraceae bacterium. Taxonomy (GTDB): domain Bacteria; phylum Bacillota; class Clostridia; order Lachnospirales; family Lachnospiraceae; genus UBA3305. The sequence continues at coordinate 7,026 of JAJQDL010000041.1, read as the reverse complement.
AAAATAGCATTTCTCTGCCAAATCCATTAACATGGATATCGCAGGCTGGTCACTTCGTTCCGCGGGGCGCGACGGCCAGCCTGCTTTTTTTTCTCACCGGTCGGGTCCTGCGCAGCCCGGCAGGAAATCGTAAGAAAGGAAGTTTGTACTATGAAGACGAGTAAAAAGATTGTAGCGTTGCTGCTGTGCCTGACTCTTGCACTGACGATGCTGACCGCCTGCAGCAGTTCTGATTCCGGTTCCGACACGGAGACGACGGCCGCGGCGACAACCGCAGCGGCTGATGAGACCACAGATGGCGTCTCAGATGAGACCGGTGTAGCGGAGAGTACCTCCGGCCTGACCGAACTGGCAGCAGGATCCTTTGACGGAACCAACGTTATTGTGACCAGTATCGGACAGAGTGCCGATGTGGATATCGCGGATACGCTGTGCAGCAAGGCCGGTCTCAGTGTCTACACCAAGTCGGATATCGCGGCCAGTGAGCTGAATGACACCTATACGACACTGATCATCGCCATCGGCGGCTCCTCCAAGGGTCTGGGCGCGGCCGGTATCGATGAGAACGAGGAGCTGGCGCGTGCCGAGGAACTGCTCGATACAGCGAAAGAACTGGGCATCCCGGTTCTGGCGCTTCACACCGGCGGTTCGGCGCGTCGCGGAACTCTGTCGGATAAGTTCATCAACGCGGCTCTGCCTTATGCTGCCGGCGCGATCATTGTCAGCGAAGGCGATACCGACAATCTGATGGCAGATCTTCTGTCAGCGAATGGTATCCCGGCCACCTATATCGAGCAGGCCGCAGATGCCGTGGCAGTGCTTCAGACAGTATTCGGTCTCGAAGGATAATACAGAAAGTATAAAACGAAAGGTTTCCGCAGACAGAAGAAATCGGATGTCTGCGGAAACAGTTGAAAGGAGAAAATACATGACTTCCTACATTATTGCATTTGTGGTTATGATCGGTATTTTCGTGGTAGGCTGTTTTGCAGCCAAGCTTCCTGTGGGTGTCTCTATGATGCTGGCCGCCCTGGGCGGCGCGCTGGTAGGCGGCGCGGGAACCGACACCATTCGCCTGATGGTGGAGGGCGAATTTGGTTACATAGATACGATCCTGACCATCGCAACAGCCATGGTGTTCATGAAAGTCATTGAGGATTCCGGAGCGCTGGATGCGCTCTCCAGTCTGATCGTGGAGAGGTTTCATCGTTTTCCAGCGATCCTGCTCATCCTCATCATGCTGATCATCATGTTCCCCGGTATGATTACCGGTTCTTCTACGGCCGCTGTTCTGTCTGCCGGTTCTATTATGGCACCGGTTCTGGCTCTGATGGGCATTGATGCGGTGACTTCCGCGGCCATCATCGCCATGGGCGGTCTTCTGGGTATGATTGCGCCGCCTGTGAATACTGTGGCTCTGGTTATCTGTGCCGGTATCGACGTTCCTTATGTGGGATTTACCGGTCCTCTTCTTCTACTGACTTTTCCTTTGGCAATCCTTTTCGTGTTGTTCCTTGGGTATAAGCAGGCAAGGAACCTGGACTATGAGAAACTGAAACCTGCTCTGGAAAAACAGAATGAAATCCGTAAACAGTATGGAAGCCGCATATATATTCCTCTGGCCGTCCTGGTGATTCTGATGGTTGCCTTCAAGGTTCTGCAGATCGCTGACGACATCGGCATGCCGCTGATCTTCCTGATCTCTGCCTTTGTTGGTATCTTTACCGGTAAGAAGTTTAATGTGTTCAAGCTTGTGACCGATGCGATTCGTACCGCAGCCCCGGTCATGGGTATCCTTATGGGCGTCGGTATGTTTATCGAGATCATGACCTATACGGGCGCCCGCGGCCTGGTGGTTATTACCTGTCTGCGTCTGCCTCAGATGCTGTGGCTGCTCGCGGCCTGTATCAGTATTCCGCTGTTCGGAGCTGTTTCCTCTTATGGCGCTGCCTCGGTGCTGGGTGTTCCCTTCGCGCTGATGTTTGCGACGCTGCTGGGCGGCGATGATGTGGTGGTTCTGGCGGCTATCAGTCTGATCGTTTCTGTGGGTGACATGATGCCTCCTACCGCGCTGGCCGGACTCTTTGCGGCGCAGATCACCGACGTCAAGCCTTATACAAGGGTGCTGAAACGGTGTATCATTCCCATCATTGTTCTGTTGGTCTATGCAGCACTTTTCGTGGCCAATTCGAACCTGATTGCCAATCTGTTTTAAGGAGGGACGGATATGATAACCTATATTTATATCGGAATTGCCGTAATTGTCTTTGTCAGTACGCTGTACAATCTGATTTTTCAGGAAGATAAGCTGGTGGACCGTGTGAACGCCGCTATGATTCTGATTCCGTTGGCTCTGCGAATCCTGATGATTAAGTAATGATGAAGGAGGAAACTGAGACTATGACAAAGAAGAAATGGATACCGGCTGTCATCATTCTGGCAATCGCTGCCGTCATCGGAGGAATTGCCGGAGCCAGCTTCGTCGCCAAGAGAAATTTTGTAGAGGATATTTACGAAGGAGAGGGAGTAACATCCACTTTCACGCTCAGCGAGTATAATGCGAACCTGGAAGGCACTGTTGCAGACACCACAGTATATGTGATGCAGGGAGAAGAGGAAGGTGCCAGTCTGCTGGTTCTGGGCGCGACACATGCTAATGAACCGGCCGGTCATATGGCTGCTATCCTGCTTGAAGAAAATGCGACAGTGGAGGTGGGAACCATCTATGTGATTCCTAATATTAATAATTCCGCACTGACACATAATGATCCTCTGGAGGGAACACCTCAGTATATCAGCTTCACGACTTCGACCGGTGAGACTCGGACTTTCCAGTATGGCTCCCGGGCGACGCACCCCATAGACCAGTGGCCGGATCCGGATATTTATACGCACAGCTCCGGTCAGACCCTGTCCGGTTCTGAGACGCGGAACCTGAACCGTTGCTATCCTGGTATCGAGGATGGTACGATTTCTGAGCAGGTGGCTTATGCTGTGACCACAATGATTCAGGAACTCGATATCACGATGACTATTGATCTGCATGAGTCCAGTCCTGAATATTCCGTGAATGACGCTACGGTGTCCCACGAGAATGCTATGTCGATTGCTTCTGAAGGCGTGTTGAACCTGCAGCTCGAAGGAATCCCCATGAGCCTGGAGCCTTCACCGGTTTCTCTTCACGGTCTGACGCACCGCGAGCTGGGTGATTTCACGAATACTTATGCACTGCTGATGGAGACGGGCAACCCGTCTCAGGGACGTCTGCGCGGTGCTACCAACGAAGATCTGGTTCTGACGGGTGAGGATCCCTGCTACGAGATCGCCTATGATCTGGGCCTGCTGTATGTGGATTATTCCTCCGGCAGTCTGCCGATTGAGAAACGGGTAGGACGTCACCTGCAGGGAATCATTGAGTACATCAACGCGTTGAACAACAACAGTGAGGATCAGCTGGTTGTGACCGGTATTCCTACCTATGCTGAACTGACGGCCGACGGGGCGTCTCTGGGAGATTTCCTGTTGTAGTTTTGTAAAATTCAACTGAAAACGTCGGGTGAAAAGAATGTTACCCCGATGGCATGGCCGGGAATGCTTCGCCAGGCGAATCTTCCCGGCCTGTTTGAATATGTGAGGCGAACATGAGCGCCGGTTGGGAAGGACAGAGAGAATGAAGAAGAGAAGATGTGCGTGGCTGTTGGCAGTACTTATGGTGACGTCTCTGGCTGTGAGCGGGTGTTCGATAGATAGCAGCAGTACGGAGGAATCAGCGACGGAGACGACGGCGGAGGAAGAGAGCTCTGACAGCAGCTCAGCTTCTGCGAGTTCCGGTATCCCGGATTACAGTGCCGGACTGGACGATGACGGCAACCTGGAGGGCATCGACGCGGCTTCTCTGGTGACCCTCCCCGACTATAAAAATGCAGTCCTTTCACAGAGTGATGTGGAAGTCACGGATGACGATGTGCAGACTGAAATCGACCTTATCCTAGAAGAATTTGCGGAAACCAGCGAAGAGACGGGAGAGACGACCCTGCCGGAGCTGACTGACGAATTTGTGGCAGAGAATCTGGCGGATTCCTATGACAGCACGACGGTCGAGGAGTTCGAGGAGACTGTACGCGGAGAACTAGAGACCAACAGTCAGTATGACGCGGTGTGGGACTACCTGATCGAGAACACGACCTTCAGTGAAGTGCCGGAAAGCCTGGTTGAGGAGCTGCTTCAGATCAGTGTGGATTATTATACACAGCAGGCATCCTACTATTCCCTGGATCTGGAGGAATACCTGAGCTACTATGGCATCGAGAGCGAAGAGGCTCTGCGCGAGGAGCTCTGGGATACGACGAAGACGACCGCCAAATGGTATATCATCGCCCAGGCCATCGCGGAGGCGGAGGACATTGAGACCGATGATGCGGCGCTGGAAGCGTTTTTCGGGGACACGGACTACAGCACCTATCTGGAGTATTATGGAACCGGGTATGTGAAGATGCAGGTGCGCATTCATGATGTCGCCACGCTGATCTATGAAACGGCGACGCTGGAGTAGACATACCTTTATGGTGAATTTATTCAATAAAAGAGATTGGCTTTCTGTAGATTTTCAGGACCTTTTGAGTTATACTAGTATATCGTGATGTGTAACGGGCCTCCAAGGTGTCCGTGAAAATGAGGAGGACAGAATGGTGAAGAAAATCGGCAGAAATGATCCCTGTTGGTGCGGCAGCGGAAGGAAATATAAGCAGTGTCATGAGGCATTTGATGAGCGGATTCGCCGCTGTGAGGATGAAGGACATATCGTCCCGACGCGCGACCTGATCAAGACACCGGCACAGATCGAAGGCATCCGGGAGAGCGGAAAGATCAACATCGCCGTACTGGATGCGGTCGCTGCGGCGATTCATGTGGGGATGAGCACGCAGGAGATCGACGACATCGTTTATCAGAAGACGACAGAGATGGGAGCCATCCCGGCGCCGCTCCATTATGAGGGATTTCCCAAGAGCGTGTGTACCTCCATCAACGACGAGGTTTGCCATGGTATCCCCGACAAGGACATCATCCTGCAGGACGGAGACATCATCAACGTAGATGTTTCTACTATATATAAAGGATACTTCTCAGACTCCTCGCGGATGTTCTGCATCGGAAATGTGTCGGAGGAGAGGCAGCGCCTGGTGCGGGTCACGAAGGAGTGTGTCGAAAAGGGCCTGGAGCAGGTGAAGCCCTGGGGCTACCTGGGAGATATGGGCGAGGCGGTCCATAATCATGCCCTGGAGAACGGCTACAGCGTCGTGGCGGATATCGGCGGGCACGGCGTCGGCCTACAGTTTCATGAGGAGCCCTTCGTCAGCTATGTGACGGCCCGGGGCTCAGAGATGTTGATGGTGCCGGGGATGGTATTCACCATCGAGCCCATGGTCAACGCGGGAACCGATGAATTCTGTGAAGACGAGGAGAACGGCTGGACCATCTATACCTGGGACGGAATGGATTCCGCCCAGTGGGAGGTGACGGTGGCTGTCACGGAGGATGGGTACGAGATCCTGGCTTATTAGCGCCTGCCAGATACAATTTCCTGAAACAAACTGTTTTTGAGGATAGTCCATAAGCGGAAGAAAAAAGCGGTCATATGAGAGCAGAAATGCTTTTGTATGACCGTATTTTAATATCACGAAAACATATGAGAAACGAAAGTAAACCAACATAATTCATAGGAGAAATGCAAGATATGGAACAAAGTTCATATGAAAAACGAAAAGCCCTGCGGAGATTCGTTTGATTTAGCTCATCCGGGTTGCTCCTGCCTGAAAATCTGTTATAAAGGACGTTATAAAAATATCAATAAGGACGCATAACTGATAATCAGGCATGTGAAAAGGGGAGCGGAGAGCATGACATTAAAGGAGTTAAAGAGCGGCAGAGCAGCAACGATCCTCCATGTGGGAGGAGAGGGCACGCTGCGGCAGCATTTTCTGGATTGCGGCCTTCCTCGTCCGCGGTGTGGGACTGGCGCTGGGGCTGGGATAAAACAGGATTTTTGGACTTGACAAGGCAGCCCGGAGAATCGTATAATACGGCATGTACGAAGCAAAAGAGAAACAGGCTGTGAAGGAAAGAAGTAGCCTGCCTGAGAGACCCACAGAGAGCGGCCGGACGGTGAGAGGCGCGGGAGGATCGGCAGTGTGAATACATTCCGGAGCTCTGCACCGAACACCGGAAACGGTCAGTAAGCTGCAGCGGGGTGGCGGACGTTATCTTCCGCCGGGGTATGAATCCGGGAAACCGGAGCAGTACCGACAGAGGCCGACCGCATGAGCGGGCGGTGAAATAAGGTGGTATCACGGGAACTCTCGTCCTTTAGGGGATGGGAGTTCTTTTTAAAGGAGACAAAACGATGCAAATCTATGAAGAACTGGTTGCCAGAGGTCTAATCGCCCAGGTCACAGACGAGCCGGAGGTCCGGGAGCTGATCAATACGGGGAATGCGGTGTTCTATATCGGCTTCGATCCCACGGCGGACAGCCTGCATGTGGGACATTTCATGGCGCTCTGCCTGATGAAGCGGCTGCAGATGGCGGGCAATAAGCCCATCGCTCTGCTGGGCGGCGGCACGGCCATGGTCGGAGACCCCTCCGGGCGCACCGACATGCGGCAGATGATGACGCAGGAGACCATCAATCACAATGTGGAGTGCTTCAAGAAGCAGATGAGCCGTTTTATCGATTTTTCGGACGGCAAGGCGCTGATGGTGAATAACGCCGACTGGCTGCTTGATCTGAATTATGTGGAGGTTCTCCGCGAGGTGGGGGCTCATTTCAGCGTCAACAATATGCTGCGCGCCGAGTGTTATAAGCAGCGGATGGAGAAGGGCTTAAGCTTCCTGGAATTCAACTACATGATCATGCAGAGCTATGATTTCTACGCTCTGTTCCAGAAATACGGCTGCAACCTGCAGTTCTGCGGCGACGCCCAGTGGAGCTACATGCTGCGCGGCACGCAGCGCATCCGCCGCTAGCTGGG
>JAJQDL010000111.1 GCA_021202235.1 Lachnospiraceae bacterium | reverse complement strand
CGCCCCATCCCTGAGCGGGGCCGACGAGAATGGCCAAGCGGTCCTCGTCGTGCGGGAGCTGCGGGCACGCTTCGCCGAGCAGAACAATATCGAGTGGTCTCGTCGGCTGGAAGAGGCCGGATGCCGGATCCTTTACGGACTGGACTATATGAAGGTTCACTCGAAGCTCTGCCTTATTACCATGAAGGAAGGCGGAGAGATACGTACCATTACGCAGATCGGCACGGGAAATTATAACGAAAAGACTTCCAAACTTTATACCGACCTGTCCCTGATGACTGCAGATCCCGAGATCGGCCGGGACGCGAATCAGGTCTTTGCGGCGCTGAGCATGGATCAGGTCGTAGAGGATACGCAGTATCTGATGGTAGCTCCCAAATGCCTCCAGAGTCGGATCCTGGAGAAAATTGACGGACAGATCGAGGTCTCACGAAACGGCGGGCACGGCTATGTCGGCGTGAAGATCAATTCTCTGGCGGACAAGGTGATCATTGATAAGTTTATTGAAGCTTCCCAGGCCGGCGTCCAGGTGGAGCTTATCGTCCGCGGCATCTGCTGCCTGATTCCGGGGATCTCCGGTCTGACGGAGAATATCACGATCCGCAGTATCGTCGGGCGCTATCTGGAACATTCCCGTATCTATATTTTCGGGGATGAGGTCTATATCTCTTCGGCTGACTTCATGTCCCGGAATACCAAACGCCGGGTGGAGGTGGCGGCGCCGGTTCGCGATGAGGACGTCCGCCGGAGGATCCGCCGTATGTTCGATGTGATGATGCGGGACAATATCAAGGCACGGATCCGAAAATCCGATGGAAGTTATGTACGGGCCGTGGCCGAAGAACCTTATGTCAATTCCCAGGAGGTCTTCTTCGAAGAGGCCTATCTGGAATCGGGACGTCTCCCCGGTAAATGAAGGGAAGGAGGCCGGTGGTTCACCGCCTGGCTGAACTCCTGGCTGCCATGGAGAAGACGAAACAGAGCAGAAACAAAAAGGAGGGACTGAGATGTTGGTGCTTTTATGTTGTCTCTGGATGATTGCCGGAATCGCCTACTGTATGGCGGCTTTGTACCCGTCGATACAGCAGCGCGTCAGAAAAAGACTGGGATATCGGGTTGTGCCCGAATACCTGACGCAGTGTTTTTCCATCTGCTGTCTGACCTCTCTGTGGCTCCTGATCGTTGAGATCCTTGCAGAATCGTCCTTCCTCGACGGAACAGAGGCTTTTCTGTGCGCTCTGGCAGGAAATGCCGCCGGGATCGTCTCACTTCTTGTAAAAAACTGGCCGTTTTTACCTAAAATAAACCGAAAAATTGGTTGAAGGCTGCACGTCAAATATGTAGGATAGTAAGAAAGAAAATATGATTATTAAATTTCCTTAACTAATATTACGAGGAGTTCTCTTTCATGAAAGAGAAATATAAAGAGCAGCTGACGCTGATTTTGACAGGATTCTTCATCATTGCGCTGGGAATCCTGTTTTTTTCCTGATTTTCCGGGCGGATGCGGTGCGCAAGGCGATCGGCAGCCTGATGAACATTCTGATGCCCTTTGTATATGGTGTGGTGATTGCTTATCTGCTGCGTCCTACCTGCAATTTCTTTGAGAAGAACCTGCGGATCCTCAGCCGGAAGCTCTGGAAAAAGGAACGGAGAGGGCTGTGTGTGGGGCTGTCGATCGCTCTGAGTTTTATCCTGTTTTTTCTGATCGTCTATCTTCTTCTTGCCATGATGATCCCGCAGCTGCTGCGCAGTATTCGCGTGATCTCTGTTCGGATTCCTCTTTTTCTTGAAGTGGTGCAGGAGTGGATCGAGCGTCTTTTCTCTGATAATCAGGTGATTTCTTCGTACCTGGGTGATTCGGTGGAGGATATTGAGACAACCCTGCGTGAATGGATTCAGGGGAGTTTGCTTCCTTCTCTGAACAATGTGATGGATAATTTTACCAATGGTGTAATGGGTGCTTTCAATCTCCTGTACAATCTGTTTGTTGGGGTCGTGGCAGCTGTGTATATTCTGGTCAGCCGGAAGCGCTTTGCGGCTCAGTCGAAGCTGATTCTTTACGGTTCGCTGAAGACCCATGTAGCAGACTGGATCTATCAGGAGGTCTGTTATGCAGACAGAATGTTCAGTGGATTCCTGGCCGGAAAGATCCTCGACAGCACAATCATCGGTGTGATCTGCTTTATTGCCTGCAGTATCCTGAAAATTCCCAATACTATGCTGGTCAGTGTCATTGTCGGTGTGACCAACATCATTCCTTTCTTCGGCCCCTATATCGGCGGCGTTCCTTCGGCGTTGATCATTCTCATGGAATCGCCGGTAAAATGTGTCTGGTTCATCATTCTGATCGTTATTCTTCAGCAGATCGACGGCAATATACTCGGTCCCCGGATCCTGGGCAACAGCACAGGGCTGTCCGGGTTCTGGGTCCTGTTCTCTATCATCCTGTTCAGCGGACTCTTTGGCTTCGTGGGTATGATCATTGGCGTGCCGCTCTTCGCGATCATCTATGATATCGTGCGGCGGTGTGTGTGTTATGGCCTGGAGCAGCGCGGCAAGGAGGAATTGATGGAGCAGTATAAAGATCGTTTTCATCGGGAGGAACGCAGACAGCGCCGGGAGGAAGGTAAATGAAAATCCGGGATTTTCACAATAAGAACGGGAGCCCTGCCGGGCTCCCGCTTACAAAAAGGAAGAAGGTTATGAAAAATAGAAAATTGCCATTGTCTCTGTCGACGGGCTCTTTCCGTCTGACATGTATATCATAGCTCCCGATGATGGAGAATTTATGTGGATTGTTTGAATGGTTTGTGAACATTAAGAAGACTTTTCGTGACAGCCTGGCGAAAAAAATCAGCAGAATGCAGGTAAACCTTCTGTATGAAGACAGGGATTCCCATTGAAAAAAGACGAAAACTCAGCTATAATGCAACATGGTGTCCGCAGCAGGCTCTGAAAAGAGTGCGGTGCGGATTTTTCAGTGAACCTTGAGAGGAGAGATTTGAGATATGAAGATGAAGACGGTACTGACCATCGCGGGGAGCGATTCCAGCGGCGGGGCAGGCATCCAGGCGGATATTAAGACGATCACCTGCCAGGGTCTTTACGCATCCAGCGCGATCACAGCTCTGACGGCGCAGAACACGACCGGAGTGGCGGCGATCCTGGAGTCTACGCCGGAGTTCCTGCGGCAGCAGCTGGACTGTGTGTTTGACGATATTTTCCCTGATGCCGTGAAGATCGGCATGGTGTCAAGCGCAGTGCTGATCGAGGTGATCGCGGACTGCCTGACAGAGCGGCAGGCGCGCAATATCGTTGTGGATCCGGTCATGGTCTCCACGAGCGGCAGCCGTCTGCTGGCGGATGAAGCGGCGGAGACGCTGATCGGACGCCTGATTCCGCTGGCTGATATCATTACGCCGAATATCCCTGAGGCGGAAGTCCTGTCGGGAATGCACATTGAGACAGCGGCTGATATGGAGCGGGCGGCGGAGAAGATCGCGGCGCACTGTTCCGGGGCGGTTCTCGTCAAGGGCGGTCATGAGCACAACACGGCCAACGATCTGCTCTGGTATGAGGGAAAGCCGGAGTGGTTCTACGGCGAGCGCATTGAAAATGCCAACACGCACGGGACAGGCTGCACGCTGTCCTCAGCGATCGCCAGCAATCTGGCGAAGGGGTATGACCTCCCGGAGAGTGTTCGCCGGGCCAAGGAGTATATCTCCGGCGCACTGCGGGCGAACCTTGATCTGGGAGCGGGCAGCGGCCCGCTGGCGCATAATTTCGCACTTCTATAAAACCATATATTTGGAGGAACTCATCGTGAAAAAATACGGAGTAAATGAACTTCGCCGGATGTTTCTGGATTTCTTTGAGACCAAGGGACATCTCTGTAAGAGCAGCTATTCGCTGGTACCGCATAATGACAACAGCGTTCTTCTGATTCCCGCCGGGATGGCGCCGTTGAAGCCTTATTTTACGGGGCAGGAAGTGCCGCCGCGCACACGGATGGCAACCTGCCAGAAGTGTATCCGTACCGGCGATATTGAAAATGTCGGCATCACGGCCCGCCATCTGACCTTCTTCGAGATGCTGGGCAATTTCTCCTTCGGCGATTATTTCAAGGAGGAGGCCATCGAGTGGTCCTGGGAATTCCTGACTGAGGTCGTCGGACTGGATCCGCAGCGCCTGTATCCTTCGATTTATCAGGATGACGAGGAGGCTTTTGAAATCTGGAATCAGAAGATGGGCATCCCCGCGGAGCGGATCTTCCGCTTCGGTAAGGAGGACAATTTCTGGGAGCACGGCGCCGGGCCCTGCGGCCCCTGCTCGGAGATCTACTACGACCGGGGCGAGAAGTACGGCTGCGGCCGCGACACCTGCACCGTAGGCTGCGACTGCGACCGCTACATGGAGATCTGGAACAATGTCTTCACGCAGTTTGACGGCGACGGCAAGGGAAATTATGTCGAACTGGCGAATAAGAACATCGACACCGGCATGGGCCTGGAGCGTCTGGCCGTGGTGGTGCAGGACGTGGACACGGTGTTCAGCATCGATACCTTCAAGGCGCTGCTGGATGAGGTATGCGCGCTGGCCGGTTATGAGTATGAGACCGATGAGAAGAAGGACGTCTCTATTCGCGTCATTGTTGATCATATCCGTTCCGTGACCTTCATGGTCTCCGACGGCATCATGCCCTCCAACGAAGGCCGCGGTTATGTGCTGCGGCGTCTGCTGCGCCGTGCGGCCCGTCATGGCCGTCTGCTCGGTATCGAGGGGAATTTCCTGACCGGGCTCAGCAAGAAGGTCATCGAACTGAGCTGCGACGGTTATCCGGAGCTGGCTGAGAGAGAGACCTTTATCGAGAAGGTCATCGGCCAGGAGGAAGAGAATTTTAACCGTACGATCGATACGGGGCTGCATATTTTAGAGGAAATGGAGAAAGCTATGAGGGAGCGCGGCGACGACACGCTCTCCGGCGAGGAGGCCTTCAAGCTGTATGATACTTACGGCTTTCCTCTGGATCTGACCCGTGAGATTCTGGCGGAGTCCGGCATGAAGGCGGATGAAGAGGGCTTTGCCGCGGCGATGGAGCGTCAGAAGCAGATGGCGCGGAGCGCACGGAAGACGACCAACTATATGGGCGCGGACGTGACCGTGTACCAGTCCATTGATCCGGAGATTGGCACGGAGTTTGTCGGCTATGAGCAGACCGAGTGCGTCTCCCCGATCACAGTTCTCACGACGGAGGAAGACATCGTGGAGGCTCTGACCGATGGAGACAAGGGTACGATCTTGACGGAGCAGACGCCTTTTTATGCCACCATGGGCGGCCAGCACGGCGACCGTGGTGAGATTACGCTGCCTGACGGCTCCCGTTTCCTGGTGGATGAGACGATCAAACTGCCCGGTACTAAGGTAGGCCATGTGGGGCACGTGGCCTCCGGTATGTTCCGCGTGGGAGATACAGTGACACTGCGCATCGATACGGTGCAGCGGGCAGCCACCTGCCGCAACCACAGCGCCACGCATTTGCTTCAGAAGGCGCTGCGGGAGGTGCTGGGAAATCATGTCGAGCAGGCGGGCTCCTACAATGACGCCGAGCGGCTGCGCTTTGACTTCAGCCATTTCGCGGCCATGACGCCGGAGGAGCTTGCGCGGACAGAGGAGATTGTCAATCAGGAGATCCTGGCGGCGCTCCCCGTTGTCACGAAGGTGATGTCTCTGGACGAGGCGAAGGCCACGGGCGCGATGGCTCTCTTCGGTGAGAAGTACGGCGAGTCCGTGCGGGTCGTTTCCATGGGAGATTTCTCTACAGAGCTCTGCGGTGGCACCCATGTAAAGAATACCGAGGACATCCATTGCTTTAAGATCCGCACGCTCGCCGCCGGCGCGGCCCGCGCGCGGAGGAGGGAGGCGCGGACGGCGACGGGGCGGCTGGCGGATGACGCGGACTTGGAGCGTGCCTATCAGCAGGCGGCGGCGCAGGCCAAGGCGACGCCTGCGACTCTGACGCAGCGGATCGCGCAGATGGAGGAGGAGATCAAATCTCTGCGCTCTGAGAATGAGAAGCTGAAGAGTAAGATGGCCAGTGAGGCGGCCGGAGATGCCATGAGTCAGGTGCGCGACATCGTGGGCGTGAAGGTGCTGGCCCTGCGTGTGGACGATGTGGATATGAACGGCCTGCGCAACCTCGGCGATCAGCTGAAGGAGAAGCTCGGCGAAGCAGGCGTCCTCGTGCTTGCCTCCTCCCTGGGCGGAAAGGTCAATCTCATCGCCATGGCGACTGAGGCCGCGCAGAAGCAGGGCGCCCATGCGGGCAATCTGATCAAGGCTGTGGCCAAAGAAGTGGGCGGCGGCGGCGGCGGACGCCCCGGTATGGCCCAAGCCGGAGGGAAAAATCCCGCCGGAATCCCGGCTGCGCTGGAGAAAGCCTGGCAGACCGCGGAGGAACAGATAAAAAAATAATTTTTCGTGAATTTTTTGTTGACGAAATGATTTATTATGCTATAATTCTAGATGTGCTAGAGATTATTACCCAAACAGTTGCACAATTTTACAACTGGAGGGAGGTTAGGTGTGAGTTATGGCGAACGTAATCGTTAAAGAGAACGAGTCGTTGGATAGCGCACTTCGCAGATTCAAAAGAAATTGTGCGAAGGACGGCATCCAGCAGGAGATCCGTAAGAGAGAGCATTATGAGAAACCCAGCGTAAGACGCAAGAAGAAGTCTGAAGCTGCGAGAAAGCGCAAATACAATTAAAACGTGCTCCGAAGGAACCGTCCGTGAGGATGGTTCCTTTTGCGTATAACAGGATTTTTGCTCAAATCAGGCGCGCCGTGAGAATGTGTAAGGTGCATGCTGTTTTCGGCATACAGATTCCTTTTTTTGCATACAGTAAAGGTGACATAATGCAGGGAGCGGCCGGTGGGAAGAGAGGGGAACAGACACGCGGCAGGGGAGCCGATTCTTCTCCTCAATGGTCGTGTGTCTCTGCAGGCGGAAAACTATCGGGGACTTCTGGAGGTGACGCCGGAGCGGATCGTTCTGCAGGCCCGGCGTGCATGTTTTGCGATCGTCGGAGAGAATCTGCAGCTGGAATACTATGCCCGGGAGGAGCTGCGGATTGTCGGTCTTATTTCCCGGGTCGAGTTCCTGTCGGGAGGTGACGTATGATCCTGAAGCCGATTCGTGTCTTCAGCGCTGAAGTGCTGGTGGAATTGCGCGGAGGATCTCCTGAGCGCTTCCTGAATCTCTGCGCCGCCCGCGGGCTGTTCCTGCGCAAGGTACGGCGCGAGTCAGAAGTATGTCAGTGCGTCATGACGGCGGAAGAATATCTCGCCTGTCGGCCGATGGCGCGAAAATCATGTGTACGCCTGCATGTTGCCCGCAGACGGGGACTCCCTTTTCTTTTGTTTCGCTATCGAAGACGCTGGGGCATTCCGGCGGGAGCCTTTCTTGCCCTGGGAATTCTGCTCTTTTGCTCGACCAGGCTCTGGAACATCGAACTGACGGGAGGAAGCCGCCACACGCTGGATCAGTTTACAGCCCTTTTTGCGGAGTATCAGGTGGAAGCCGGTATGCCTCTCGATGAGATCGTCTGCGGCGATCTGGAGGAAGCGATCCGGAATGCTTATCCCGATATCCTGTGGGTCTCTGTCCAGAAATCCGGCTGCATCCTGAAGGTTCAGGTACGCGAGAATGAGCGATGGCCCGGGGAGACGGCGGCGGACGGTGGTGCGCCCTCCGCCCCGGCCACGGATCTGGTGGCGGAAACGGACGGAATCATTGATCAGATCGTGACGCGGCAGGGGACGCCCCTGGTGGCGGCCGGAGATGCGGTGACTGCCGGGCAGGTGCTGGTGTCTGGCATCGTGCCGATGGAGGATGACGCCGGGGAGGCGACAGGATCTCTCTTCGTTCATGCTGACGCGGATATCACAGCCGTCACTGTGGAGGAATTTCACTGGGAACGGGAAGTGACAGCGGAGACAACAGATTTCGGGATGCCGTCCGCCCTGGCGCTTTCCCTGTCTGTTGGCTCGCAGCGGGTCACTCTGTCTTTGGGGGAAGAGTCAGCGCAGGTCATGCTCAGTTCCTGGTGCAGTCCGAAGCTGTTTTCGTATTTTTCCCTGCCCTTTTCCTGTGAACTGCGGGTCGGTTCCTCTCTGATTTATACAAGACGTTTCCTGACTGAGGCGGAGATCGAGGCGCTCTGTGAGGAGGAATGGGAGGAATATACTGAAAATTTACAGGAAAAAGGGATGCAAATTCAGGAAAAAGATGTTAAAGTAACAGTTGGAAACCTCTGGCTGCGAATGGACGGAACAGTGACTTTGCTGGGGCCCATTGGCGAGGAAAAAGCCAGTGAAGAGCAGACGGAGGAGAAGGAGAATGAATAGACAGTATGAGTATCATTGAGACGACCATGGATATTCCCGCTGAGCATATGCGGAATGTCTGCGGACAGCTGGACTGCCATATGAAGAAGATCGAGAAGACTCTGCGGGTCTCTCTGGTGCCCCGGGACGGCAGTGTGAAGATCATCGGGCCGGAGAAGAACATCGAGCGGGCACGCAGCGTGTTTGAAAGTCTGGTGGCTCTGTCTGCCCGCGGGAATACGATCACAGACCAGAATGTGGACTATGCCCTGTCTCTGTCGATGGAGGAGAAGGCAGAGCAGATCGTGGAGATCGATCAGGAGATCGTGTGCCGGACCCATTCCGGGAAGCCGGTGAAACCGAAGACGCTGGGGCAGAAGACCTACGTAGATGCTATTCGTCAGAAAATGATCTGCTTTGGCCTGGGGCCGGCGGGTACGGGAAAGACGTATCTGGCGATGGCCATGGCGATTCAGGCCTTCAAGGACAATGAGGTGCAGCGGATCATCCTGACCCGTCCGGCTATTGAGGCCGGGGAGAACCTGGGATTCCTGCCCGGCGATCTGCAGAGTAAGATCGATCCCTATCTGCGTCCGCTCTATGACGCTCTTTATCAGATCATGGGTGCGGATTCCTACCTGGCGAACTATGAGAAAGGACTGATCGAGGTAGCGCCGCTGGCCTATATGCGCGGCCGCACGCTGGACAACGCTTTTATTATTCTGGATGAAGCGCAGAATACGACACCGGCGCAGATGAAGATGTTCCTGACGCGGATTGGTTTCGGTTCCCGGGTGGTTGTTACCGGCGATCCGACGCAGAAGGACCTGCCTGCGGGAGCTACGTCCGGCCTCGATGTGGCCGTGAAGGTGCTGCGGGATGTGGAGGACATCGCCATGGTGACTCTGACAAACCGGGATGTCGTGCGGCACCCGCTGGTGCAGCAGATCGTGGAGGCCTATGAGAAGTATGAGAAGCGGGAGGCTTATCAGGAGAAGCGCCGGGAAGCATATCAGGAGAAACGGCGCGCTACCTATATGGTCCGCGGAAGGGGACCGCAGAAATCAAAAGGAGGACAGAGTTGATGACTTTACACGTCGATGTGGAGACGGACAGGCTGTGGGATCTTCCTTATGAGGCGATCCTCCGTCAGGTGGTCGAGGGAGCCCTGGATTATGAGGAGTGTCCCTACGAGGCGGAGGTCAGCGTGCTGCTGACGGACGATGAGGGAATTCAGCAGATCAACCGGGAAAACCGGGGCGTAGATGCACCCACGGATGTGCTCTCCTTTCCCATGGCGGAGTATCCGGCGCCGGGGGATTTCTCGCGGCTGGAGGAAGAGCAGGCGGACTGTTTTCATCCGGAGACCGGAGAGCTGCTGCTGGGAGACATTGTTATTTCCATGGACAAGGTGGCGGAGCAGGCCGAGCGATACGGGCACAGCCGGACCCGTGAGCTGGCTTTCCTGGCCGCCCACAGCATGTTTCACCTGATGGGCTACGATCACATGGAGGAGGATGAACGGCTCGTCATGGAGAGCAGGCAGAGGGAGCTGCTGGAGAAGCTGGGGATTTCGAGGGAAGCGTAGTCGGGTCAAAAATATATGAAAAAACGAGGTATAAGAAATGAAGAAAACAGGAACGACCAGGATGTGGGGAACTTTTGCACTGTTGGCGGTGTTGGCCGGCAGTGCGGCTCTGACCGGCTGCGGAAAGAAGGACGCGGAGGAGACGACGCAGGCGGCGGAAACGACTGCAACCGAGACGACGACTGAGGCAGAGACCACCATGGCGGCGGAGACGACGGAAGCAGAGACAGAAGAAGTAATCTCTACAGAAGGCATGGTCAAGAGCTTTCTCACCGGCGAGTGGGTGGACGAGTCGATTGGAACAAAACGCCCGCTGGCGATCATGATCAGCAATGTGAAGGCCGCGGTGCCCGGCAGCGGATTGAATTCCGCCGGTGTGATCTATGAGACACCCATGGAGGCCGGCGAGGTGCGACTGGAGATGCTGATTGAAAATTATGAGACACTGGAGCGGATCGGTTCTGTCCGCAGCGCCCGGACCTATCATCCGTGGATCGCGGCGGAATTCGATGCGATCTATGTCCATTACGGCCGCAGCGACTATGTGATCTCTGACCTGAACAGCGGCAATATCGATGATATTGACGGAGTCACATCCCGCGGAGGTTCCGCCTTCTATCGGACGACAGACCGGGAAGCGCCTCACAACGCCTACACGACCCCGGAGCTGCTGGATACGAAGATCGAGAGCCTGGGCTTTGAACGGGAATATGACGACGAATACGAGGGTAAATTTACCTTCGCGGAGGATGGCAGCCCGGTCACGCTCACAGACGGGCAGGACGCCTCGAAGGTGACGATCGGCTATGTGGTGAATCAGCCCTGGTTCGAGTATAACGAGGAAGACCAGCTGTATTACCGCTATCAATACGGCGACGCGCAGATCGATGAGCTGGACGGCGAGCAGGTGACCTGTAAGAATATCATCGTACAGTATTGTGAGTATACGATGCAGGATGATGACTATACCAAAAATATCTATACGGTTGGCGAGGGAACCGGCGTCTACATCACCGAAGGCAAGGCGGAGACGATCTCCTGGAGCAAGGCAGACAAATGGAGCAATACGATCTATACCGACGAAAACGGCGAGGAGATCACCCTCAACCAGGGCCGTACCTGGGTGTGCATCGTGCTTCCGTCGATGACAGGGGAGATCACGCTGGAATAGACAAAGATTCTCATGAAATTTTCAGAGAAGCAGCAGATTTATGATTAAAGAAAAATAAAAAGGCAGATACTTATTAGAAAAGGAGTATTCATTATGAAGAAATACGGTATCTGCCTTCTTGCTTTTTCTCTGGTCTTTGCGCTGGCGCTGTCCGGATGGCTCTGCTATTTATCGCTGAGGGAAGACGGCCAGTCGCAGGAAAATACTGCAAACCGCACGGAGACGGCGGCGGAGGCAGCCGGGGAGGATCTGGTTTCAGAATCGGAGGAAGTCCGGGCGGAGAGTGCGCCGGATGAGGAAGAGAGCGGCGCTGCAGGCGGTTATCAGGCTGTTCTCTCAGAGGGGGAACTGCGTGTCTATGAGGAGACGACGGGTAAACTGATTGAGACGCTGCCTGCGGACGATCTGTGGATTCCCGAAGAAGAAGCGGACAGGCTGCGGGATGGCATATCCTTCCGGGAGGATGAGGAACTTTATCAGTATCTGGAAAGTCTTACGAGCTGAAAACCTTATGGGCGACCGGAGAGTTTAAAGCCGCGTGGCGCGGGTCGAAGCCGGGATGCAGGAACCGATGCGCTGGAGACGAAACAGGCATAGCAGTGAGGGAGGTGTGAATATCATGACGCGAAAGATCGCGGTGATCGGCGGCGGCGCCGCCGGAATGACAGCGGCGATTGCCGCGGCCACGCATGGAGCCGACGTGACCGTGTGTGAAGCGGGCGCTCTGCCGGGAAAGAAGCTGCTTTCCACGGGAAACGGCAGATGCAACCTCACCAACCTGAGGATGAAGGGGGACTGCTTTCGTTCCGGCCGCGCAGGGGCGGCCATGGAGGTTATTCACGGATTCAATGAACGGGCTGTTCTGGACTGGTTTGAAGAGATGGGCGTCCTCTGCACAGACCGGGACGGGTATGTCTATCCCCGCAGCGGCCAGGCCTCCACAGTGCGGGAAGCTCTCGAACAGGAAATGAGGCGGCGCGGCGTGACTCTTCGCACTTCAACGAAGGTGACGGCGCTGCAGCATAGTCCTGAAAATGGTAAATATAAGATGACGCTGGGGGCAGGAATGCCCCTTTTTGCAGATGCGGTGATTCTGGCGGCCGGTGGGAAAGCGGCTCCGGCGACAGGCTCGGATGGCAGCGGATTTGCATTGGCGGCAAGCCTGGCACATACGGTGATCACACCGCTGCCGGCGCTGGTGCCGCTGCTTTCTTCGCAGCGTTTCTTCCACAAGCTTCACGGCGTGCGCGTGCACGGACGGGTGACGCTCTTCGCGGACCGGAAAAAACTGGCGGAGGATACGGGAGAAATTCAGATGACCGAGCATGGCATTTCCGGGATCCCCGTCTTTCAGGTGAGCCGCTTCGCCTCCCAGGCTCTGGCGGCCGGAAAATCTGTCCGGGCTGTTCTGGATTTCCTGCCTGAGCTCTCCGAAGAGGCGTGGCGGGCGCGGTTAGAACGCTTCGCCCGGGAACAACGGGAAATGACCGTTTTTACTTTCCTTCATGGTCTCTTCCCGGATAAGCTCTGCCGGGTTCTGCTGGAGCGGGTCTGCTGTCGGGAAGATTTGCCGCTGGGTGAGCTGGATGCCGGTCGGAGAGGCGAGCTGGCACGTCTGGTCCGGCGCTTTGATGTGGCGATACAGGGCACTGGCAGCTTTGAACAGGCTCAGGTGACGGCCGGGGGCGTCTCGGTTCGTGAACTGGATATGAGAACGATGGAATCCCGTTTCCACCCGGGGCTGTATTTTGCCGGTGAGGTGGTGGATGTGGACGGAATCTGCGGCGGCTACAACCTGCAGTGGGCCTGGAGCAGCGGCCAGGCTGCGGGGACGGCGGCCGCCGGGGGAGAATACATATGATACGCATTGCAAACATGCAGCTGCCGCCGGGCTTCACACCGGAAGATGTGGAGCGCTGCCTGCGCCGGGATCGGATTCCCGCACAGGCCGACTGGGAGCTGCGGCGGCTGTCTCTTGACGCCCGGAAGAAGCAGAACCTGCATTATCTGGCTTCTGTGGATGCTACCTGGCCCGGAGAGGCCGCTTTCTTAAGAAAAAATAAGAATCCTGATATAACCTGTGCTGCAGAGCCGGTGTATCAGCTGCCGGATTCCGGCAGCACGCCCCTGGCGCACCGCCCGGTCATCGTCGGTGCGGGTCCAGCGGGGCTTTTTGCCGGGCGGCTCCTGGCGGAAGCCGGTTACGCGCCGGTGATCCTGGAGCGGGGCGCTGCCGTGGAGGAACGTGCCGCGGATGTGGAGCGCTTCTGGAAAAACGGCATCCTGAAGCCGGATTCCAACGTTCAGTTCGGTGAGGGCGGAGCCGGGACCTTCTCTGATGGTAAATTGAATACACAGGTGAAGGACCGTGACGGACGGATTCGTCAGGTCCTGCGTTGGTTTGTGGAGGCTGGGGCTGATCCGTCGATCCTTTACTGGAATAAACCTCACATCGGAACCGATGTGCTGCGTCAGGTCGTGCGTAATCTCCGGGAGACTTTTCTTTCGCTGGGTGGGGACATTTATTTTCACAGTCAGTTCACCGCATTTCGTACGGTTGAATCGACGGACGGCGCACGCCGCATCACTGCGGTCGAATACCGGGATGAGAACGGAAAATTGCATGTCCTGGATACGGAGACGGTCATCCTGGCGGTCGGTCACAGCGCCAGAGACACTTTTACGATGCTGCATGATGCGGACATTCCCATGCAGACCAAGCCCTTCGCTGTGGGGATGCGTGTTGAGCATCCGCAGGAGATGATTCAAAAAGCGCAATACGGGGCGGAATATCCGGCGGGACGTGAGGGGGCGGTTTATACACTGTCGGCGCGGAGGGCCGCCGGGCGAGGTGGGT
>JAJQDL010000185.1 GCA_021202235.1 Lachnospiraceae bacterium | reverse complement strand
ATGCGGCGCTTAGCGAAGTCGAGCCATAGGCGATGACTGAGCTTAGCAGAGTCGTATACGAAGATACATTTTCACTGGAAGCCCTCTCCGTTTTGTGGTAAAATCTCCCCTGTCTCCCGCGTTTCCCGACCTGGCGCAGCGCGGGACTCTGAAAGAAAGAAGGAAGATTACATCATGAATAAAAAAGAAATTCTGGAGATCCGCAAGCAGTTCAAGGAGGATCGGAGCACGATCACCCGCCTGTGCTGCTGCTATGTAAACCATGACAAGGAGAAGCTCATGGAGTCCGCCGGGGCGTTCCTGACGCTGCCGGAGGAAGAGCTGTTCAAATATTTCGACATTTTCAAGCACACCCTGTCCGGCACGCTGGGGAAGAACCTGATCAACATGGAATTCCCCCTGGCGCAGGAGGCGGAGGGCGGTACCCAGCACTTCCTCATGCGCCTGCGGGAAAGCAAACTGGAAGACGAGATCCTGCTGGAGGAATTCTACGATAAGATCATCGCCAGCTACTCCTATGCGGAGAATTATCTGATCCTCGTCATCTACGCGGCCTACGACGTCCCCGGCCGGGCGCAGGACAACACGGAAATGTTTGACGCTTCCGATACGGTCTATTCACACATCCTTGTCAGCCTCTGCCCGGTGAAGCGGACGAAGCCCGGCCTGCGCTACAATGCCGACGAAAAGCTGCTGGAGAACCGGGTGCGCGACTGGGTCGTGGAGAACCCCCTGAACGGATTTCTCTTCCCGGCCTTCAACGACCGCAGCACCGACATTCACCAGACCCTGTACTACTGTGCCAAACCGGAGGAACCGCAGCCCGACTTCATCGAGCAGATGCTGGGGAGCGTCCCACCGCTGACCGCCGGGAGCCAGAAGGAAACCTTCCAGGAAATCGTCTCCGAGGCGCTGGGTGAGAACTGCGGCTATGAGGTGCTGAAGACCATTCATGAGAATCTCAATGAGATGGTGGAAGCCAATAAGGACAATCCCGATCCCCTCGAGCTCTACCGCACCGATGTGAAGCGGCTGGTGGAAAACAGCGGCGTGCCCGAGGAAAACCTGACCAATTTCGATCAGACCTTCAACCAGACAGCCGGGGAGCGGACGACATTCCTGGCCACGAACATCGCCGAAACGCGGAAATTCAGTGTCGAGACCCCGAATATCATCATCAAGGCGGATCCGGCTTATGCAGATCTCATCGAGACCCGCATCATCGACGGGCGGCCCTGTCTGGTCATCGCCGTAGACGACCAGGTGGAGGTTAACGGAGTCATGGTGCGGACAACCCTGCCGCAGGCCGATTCAGAGGCTGCCGTGGCCGAAACACCCTGGGATTGAACTTCCGAAATACCCATGAAAAGGAAAAAGTCTCCCGACCTGTTTGTATGCGCAGGAGTGAAAAAACACCTCCTACCCGATCAGGTTCCGGGAGACTTTCTGTTTTAGAGATTAACCAATTATTCTATGACCCACTCCACTTCAGATATGGCTCCTACAGCAGATGCGCCCGCAGAGTCTCATCATCCAGCGGGGACAGGTAGCGGGGCGCCACGTCGAAGACGGTCTTCGCGCCGGTCTGGCCCTCTGCCGACATGCGGGCAGCCGCGCGGGCATAGGCGACCAGCACGCAGGCCGTGAACTCAGGGTTGCTGCCCAGGTTCAGTGAATACTCGATCAGCTGCTTCGTCCCGTCTCCGGTGATGCCGCTGCGCATCACGAAGCCTCCGTGCGGCAGAGAGGTATGCGTGGCGTCGAACTCTTCCTCGGTCATGAAGGTCACTGTGGTATCGTAATCAGAGAAATAGTTGGGCATATTCTTGATGGTCTCCTCGATCTGCGCCCGGTCAGCGCCCTCCTCGGCCACCACATAGCACTCACGGGTATGCTTCTCGCGGGTCGTAAGCTGCGGATTCTCTCCATTGCGCACGGCCTCCAGCGCAGAGGGTACGGGAACGGTATACTGAATGCCCTTCTTCACGCCGGGCACGCGGCGGATCGCATCGGAATGCCCCTGGCTGACGCCCTTGCCCCAGAAGGTGTAGGTGCTGCCCTGACGCAGGATGGACTCCGCATAGATGCGGTTCAGCGAGAACAGACCGGGGTCCCAGCCCACAGAGATGAAGGCCACCTTGCCGGCCTTTTTCGCCGCCTCATCCACATGCGCAAAATGCGTGGGGATATTCGCATGCGTATCAAAGCTGTCTACCACGTTAAAGAGGGACGCCACCTCCGGCGTCTGCTGAGGAAGGTCGGTCGCGCTGCCGCCGCAGAGGATGACCACATCCACCTTCTCCGTCCAGGAAGCGGCTTCCGCCATGGGGACCACCGGCACGCCGGAGGCGGTCTTCACGGACGCGGGATCTCTCCGCGTGAACACACACACCAGTTCCATATCGGGATTCTGCGCCATGGCCTTTTCCACGCCGCGTCCGAGATTCCCGTAGCCTGCAATTGCGATTCTTGTCATATCGGTTCTCCTTACTGTGTATTATTTTAGGCGCATCCCGTGTATCCATCGTTTTTCATCAACATACGTGCCGCGGGTCAGAGGCCTGCCTCCCTTTGCGCCATCCGGTTTTATTCTACACAATAACACAGGGAAAATCCAGTTTCTTTTTTATATAACAAGGAATATTCACGAAAAAGTTTTTCATCAAAGGTTTTGCGCCGGGTTATCGCATCACATTCTTCAAAAAAAGAAAAAAGTGCTGTGATAACGCTTTACTCCTCCATCAGCTCCCGCAGCTTCGCCAGAGCCTCGTGGATGCCGCCCAGAGAGTCGATGAGCCCTTCCCGGACGGCGTCCCTGCCGACAAGGATGCTTCCCATATCCTTGCTCATCTCCCCGGTCTCCAGCATCAGTTCCTCGAGTCTCTCCTGTGTGACCCGGCTGTGCGAGGCGATGAAACCGGTGATCCGATCCTGAATCCGCTTGAAGTAGTCATAGGTCTGCGGCACCCCCAGGATCATCCCGTTCATGCGTACCGGATGGATCAGCATGGTCCCTGTCTCGACGATAAACGAATAATCGGTGGCTACGGCCAGCGGTACGCCAATGGAATGGCTCCCTCCCAGCACCAGAGACACGGTGGGCTTGCTCAGGGAAGCGATCATCTCGGCGATCGCCAGCCCCGCCTCCACATCGCCGCCCACCGTATTCAGCAGGATCAGCAGTCCCTCAACCTCCTGACTGTCCTCCAGAGCCGCCAGCTGCGGCAGGATGTGTTCGTATTTCGTCGTCTTGGTGTTGGCCGAGAGATTATCATGCCCCTCGATCTCTCCGATGATCGTCAGCAGATGGAGGCGGCTGCGTGTCTCTCCTTCGTCCAGCGTCAGCTGCCCGAATTCCCGGATCTGCTCCCGCTCCTCCCGGCTCTCCTCCACCGGCTTCTCCTCACAGTGTTCCGTGTCCTTCTCGTTCCACTCCATAAGGTCCTCCCTGTCGTTTTCCGTTTATTCGATAGGGTAACCCATTTGCGGCACATTATTCTCCGGACAGATACAGACCGGTAAATTTCTCGCTCAGATACTCTACATAATAGCGGGGATTGAAATCCTCCCCGGTGACCTCGCGAAGCAGCTGACGGCTGGTGCGGGTTCCGCCATACTGGTGGATATGTTCCCGCAGATACGCTGTGATCACCGACAGCTTCCCCTCTGCCAGCAGCTCCTCCACCGGAAGCGCCTTTTTCATCTGATGAACTAGCTGCGCCGCGAATGCATTTCCCAGGGCATAGGACGGGAAATAGCCGAAGGAGCCCTGCGCCCAGTGAATGTCCTGCAGCACGCCCTCCCGGTCATTTTCCGGGCGGATCCCCAGCACCTCCTCCATCTTCGCGTTCCAGGCCTCCGGCAGATCGCGCACCTCCAGATCACCGTCAAAAAGCTGCTTCTCCAGCTCATAGCGGATCAAAATATGCAGGCTGTAGGTCAGCTCATCCGCCTCGGTGCGGATCAGGCTGGGCTGCGGTTTGTTGACCGCCAGGATAAATTCATGCAGCGGCACATCGCCGAAGGCCTCCGGCATCATATCCTGCAGATCTCCGTAGAGAGGCTTCCAGAAATTCTCGCCGCGCCCAAGGACATTCTCATAAAAACGGGACTGCGACTCATGCATCCCGCAGGAAGTCCCGCCGCCCACGGGTGTCTGCGTCAGATCGTCACGAATTCCCTGTTCATAGAGCGCATGTCCGCCCTCATGGATGGCCGTGAAAATTGCGCTGGCCGGCTGATCCTCATAAAAATGGTTCGTAAAGCGCACATCATGATTGTGTAGGTTCGTCGTAAAGGGGTGTTCGCTCTCCGCCGTCGTTCCCCGTTTCCGGTCAAAGCCCATATAGTCCGCCAGCCGCCCGGCAAACTGCCGCTGTCTCTCCGCGCTGCAGTGTCTGTGAAGAAAAGAATCATCCACACGCTGTACGACCGGCGTCAGCTCCCGCAGCAGAGACGTCAGCTCGGATTTCAGCAGGGAAAAGAAAGGGTTCAACGTCTCCCGGGTAAATGTCTCCTCGTAATCATCCAGCAGAACATCGTACGGATCCTGTCCCTTCTCCGCCCGGCGGGCAGCAAAACTCTTCGTCATTTCCAGCATCTTCTCGAGCGTCGGCGCAAACAGCGAGAAATCCCCTTCCCGTCTGGCCCGCGCCCAGATGCCGGTCGAGGAGGCCGCCAGCTCCGAATACTCCCGGTATTCGTCCGCGGGAATCGCGGCCAGTCTCTTCCGCTCCCGCTCCGCCTGACGCACCATGGCCACCTGCTCCTCTGTCAGGCTCTTCTTCCCGGCCAGCTTCTCCAGCAGCCGCTGATTCTCCTCACTCAGCGTTTCCTCCTGCAGCATACTGTTTAGGATGCCGATGACCCGCGCCGTGTATTTCCCGGCCTCCTCCGGCGCCTGAGTCTCCATGTCGTACTCCAGCAGCGTCAGCGCCGTCTGCAGCGCCATCTGCCGCTCCTGCTTCTGCATCCACTGTTCCCACGTCTTCATAAGCAGACCTCCCTCATCTTATTGCCCCCGCTCTTTCATTTTCCCAAAAGAAAAGACGGATTATGCATCCGTCTCTTCCAGAACCCGCTTTTCACCGGAAAACAGCCTGACGGATTCCCATTGATTACTTCTCTTCAGGCCCTGATACTCCGCATAGGCCTGCTCGAGAATCTGTTTCTCATTGGAGAATTTCAGAAGGTGGTAGGCTTCATGGAACTTATAATACCCGGAATCCATGAAATACTCCTCCCGCTGCGGCTTGCTGTAATAGCTCTCCCCTGCCATCAGATACCAGTGTACGTTCTTGACAATCTCTTCTCTGGCTGTATTAAAGGTGTACTGGCTTTTTCCCACGTATCGGACAATCTGCGCTCTGGCTCCTGACTCCTCCAGGACCTCACGAAGCGCCGTCTCCTCATAAGACTCTCCCGGTTCCACGGTCCCCTTGGGCAGAACCCAGCCCTCATACCGGTTCCGGATGTTCTTGTACAATAGAAGGATCTTCCCACGAAAAATCACCACACCGCCACAGCTCGTTGCCTCTGTCATTGCAAAGCCTCCTGTCCGGTTTGGTTTCCCTGTGCCGCCTCCTTCGGCACGATACTGGAGCTAGTATAACACCTTGAGAGAGGGAAGTCAAAGAGGCAGGAGGATCTTTTTTGCAAAATGGCGGGGCTGATCGAGTAGGAGGCGGCTTTTTCGCCTCCTACTCGTCCGCGCGGGCTGCGTCCGGCGCGAGCCGAAAAAACTCTTTGCGCAGCCCTGCGCACAAAAGCGAACGACACGGAGATCAGGGGGAAGCCCACCTCTCCGTGCCGGAATTCTTTCTTCTTATTTTCTTGGGTCAACCTCCAGGATCCTCTCCACGGAGCCGGGTGCCGCCTGCATGAGCTCCACACCGAGGCCGTCTGGGAGATAGAACCAGTTCTTTCCCTGCGGCATACTGCGGATCTCCGGGTGGGAATATACCTTTTCCAGTGTTTCCTCCAGATGCTCCGTAAAGATACCTACATGCCAGACAGCGGCCGTGTCGGGATCCGTCGGTTCCTGCGTGTCAGACCGGGTCAGCTGCATACCTCCCACCCAGATCTGATCCGGTCTCTCCGGATCTCCCGCAACCTCGCGGACATCAATTCCCAGATCATCCCGAAAGAAGGCGAGATACCAGTCCATATCCCGGACCCGAAGCGCCACATGCTCTACATAGGAGCGACTTTTCTGAACTCCCATACGCATATCCCTTCCTTAGTCCTCATCCGCAGGTGGAAGAAATTTCAGAATATGCGTGGCTACCAGAACTACCTCATCTCTCTGGTTCGTGACAACCACATCCAGATATACCTTCATGTTTTCCGGATCCAGTCTGGCTGCCGTCTCCGTGCAGGTGATGGTATCTCCGAAAAAGACCGGCTTTACAAAGCGCAGATGGTCGTACCCGTAAGAGGCACTGGGAATGGGCGAGTTCATCTGAATCTGCAGGTTCGTCGAAGCGGTACAGCTGAGAGCGAAGGTAAGGACACCCTGCACAATTCTCGTGCCGTACTGCGTCGTCTTCATAAATTCCTCGTTAAAATGCATCTGGCTGAAGTCGCCGGTAATACCGCTGAACAGATATATATCTGATTCAATGAATGTTTTGACAAACTTGGAGCTGTCTCTTACCTTTAATGGCAGCTCATACTTTTTACTTTTGTTATGTCTCCTTAAGCAATAAATTTTCAACGATTCCATCCGTCTCAAAGAAGAAACTCTTATTCTGTTTTACAGCCCTTTCCAGGGTTCTTCATCCCGGATGCCCATGCATTCCGGCAAAAAGAGACGACAATCCATTTCTTTCAATCCGGACGAAATAATCGGGCGAAATCCCATATGAGCGATCACGTCCCGTTCCACATCCAGTCCCGGTGCGATCTCACACAGCTCCAGTCCCTCCGGTCTCAGACGAAACACAGCCCGTTCCGTGATATAAATCACTTCCTGTCCGTTCTTCATCGCCTGTTTCCCGCCGAAGGTGATCTCCTGAACCCGCTTCACCATCTTTTCAAACTTCCCCTCCTGCGTGATGGAGATCGAGCCGTTCTCCACGCTGGTGCGAAGCTTGCCGGCCTTCAGGGTGCCGCAGAACACTACTTTCTTCGTATTCTGGCAGATATTGATAAAGCCGCCGGTCCCCATGATCTTGCCGTTGAATTTATGGACTCCTACATTGCCCTCCTCGTCGACCTCGGCGAAACTGAGGAAACAGACATCCAATCCTCCTCCGTCATAGAAGTCAAACTGAGACGGCATATCGGCCATTGCCTGCATGTTGATACTGGCGCCGAAGAAGATTCCCTGCGCAGTGGCTCCGCCGATGGGACCGGTTTCCACGGTCAGGGTAAAGTCCTCACTGATGCCTTCCTCCCTGGCGATAATCCCGATTCCGTCGGCAATCCCCACGCCGACATTGCCCACGTCACCGGGCTTCACTTCCATGAGCGCCCGCCGCGCGATGACCTTTCTCTCATTCAGCGGCAGAGGCGTCACGTCCGACACATCCTTCCGGAAATCGCCGGAAATAAACCGATCTACGGCTGCTCCGTACATCTGAGGCTGGTCCGGAACCTCAACCAGTATATCCACATAGAATCCGGGGATTCGGACATCTTTCGGATGGATGGTCTTTGCCGCTACTATACGCTGTACCTGAGCAATCACCAGCCCGCCGTTGTTATGCGCTGCCTGAGCCATCGCATACGCATCCAGGACGGTCACTTCGTCCTCCATGCTGATGTATCCCTCCGTATCTGCCGTGGTGCCGCGAACGATGGCTACATCCACGGGAATCGTCGGATAGAAGAGATATTCCTTCCCTTTGATTTCCTTCAGTTCAACCAGTTCCTCTCTGGTGCATTCGTTCAGACGTCCGCCCTGTTGCCGGGGATCCACGAAGGTACCCAGACCGATCGGGCTCAGAAGACCCGGCTGTCCGGCTGCGGAGGCCCGAAGCAGCTGCGAGATCATTCCCTGAGGAAAATTATACGCCTCAATCTCATTGCGCTCAGCCATCTCAGCCAGGCGGGGCGACTGCCCCCAATGACCGCCAATGACCCGTTTTACCATCCCGCTTTGTGCCAGAGGAGACATTCCCCGATCTCCCCGGTCTCCCAGACCGGTAGCGTGAAGATAGGTCAGTCCTTCCGGTTTCTTCGTTTCTCTGTATCGATTTGCCAGCGCCAGAATCACTTCTGTCGCCTCGCAGATGCCCCCTCCGGCTCCCACAAATCCGACTGTGGCTCCGTCAGGAACATACTGCACCGCCTCTTCCGCCGTCAAGACGGGGACTCGGGTTCCTTTTTTACCTGGTTTGATCACCATTCCTCTGTCCCTCCTGCCTTACTTATTCTCAGACAGCCGCTCGCGCTGCATCCTGTACTCAATGCCCCGGATAATAGCCGCCAGAGTATCGTTGACCGGCGTAGGAATATCTGCTTTCTTCCCCCACGCTGATACCGCTCCGTTGATAAAATCAATTTCCGTGGCGCCTCCGCGCTCAATACTCTGGAGGATTGAGGCTTTAAAAGATTCCGGCTGTCCCTCTGCGGCATGCTCCCAGGCATATGACGGATCCTCTGATGTCAGTCTGACCCCATACGCCTTCGCCACGTCAATGGCCTCCTGTACGGCTGCCAGAGCAGTCGTTTTCATCTCCGGCAGCGCGTTCCAGCCATATTTTTCATAGAGTCCCCCATAGGGAAGGCCGGTTGCCCCACACAGAGCACCGGTTGCCACATTGACCAGCAGCTTATCCCAGATCATTCCGCGAATATTCTCACTGACAACCGTCTGAAGTCCGCCCCGGTTCAACTCCGCCCCGATGGTCTGGATTCTCTCCGTGACGCGACCGTCCATCTCACCGATGTATGTAACACGTCCTTCTGTGGTAGCCATCACCTTTCCGGGCTTGATCAGGAATCCGGAGCAGAAGGTTTTTCCGCTGATGACGTGACTCTCGCCGATTTCTTCCATAATGGCTTCCTCGTTCCCGAGTCCGTTCTGTATTGTCATCACCGTTGTATCCGGTCCGATCACATGGCTGTCCCGTGCTTCCCGCACTGCCTCCCGCGTTGCGAAGGATTTCACCAGGACGATACACAGGTCCTGAGCTTCCAGGCCATGATAATCTGTCTGAGCCCTCACCGGGACAAACCGTCCCGGATCTCCCTCCAGACTCTTTACCATGTGAAGTCCCCGTTCCCGGATGGCATCGATCTGTCCCTGCCAGGAATCAACAAAGGTCACCTCGTGGCCGTTTTCCGCCAGCGTCCCGCCGATGGTGCTCCCCAGCGAACCGGCTCCGATCATACAAATCTTCATCTCAAACCTCCTGCTCCCGTTCTTTCTTACTTCTCTGCGTTCAGCTTGCTCACCGCAGCCCGCAGAGCCAGCGTATATACGTCTCTCCCCAGACCGATCAGAATCCCCTCTGCCAGCGGTGAGACCACCGAGCGCTGCCGGTAATCTTCCCTCTTCATGGTATTGGAGATATGCAGCTCATAGATCGGGCACTCGCAGAGTTCCAGCGCGTCGACCAGCGCGATGCTGTAGTGCGTAAAGGAGCTGGGGTTGATACAGATCGCATCCACCTTCTCCTCAAGAGCCGCCTTCTGAATCCGCTCGACCATGGCGCCCTCATAGTTGGTCTGGAAATGCAGAGTTTTAACACCCAGCTCCGCCGCCAGCGTATCTACATCGTTCTCAATGTCCTGCAGTGTCATCGTTCCGTAAAACCGGGGATCTCTCTTGCCGAGAATGTTGTGATTCGGACCATGAATATACAAAATTGTCTTCATAATTATAAACTCTCCTTTTTTATTAAGTGTCATTCTGCTGCATTTTTACAGAAGTACCAGACTGATCTGCGGGATAAAGATAATCGCAATCAGTACAAGAATAAAGGCAACCATGAAAGGAAGCACCTTCCTTGCCAGCGTCATCACCGGCACCTTCGTCAGTGTAGAAGCAACATACAGATTATTTCCGATCGGCGGAGTAATGAATCCTACCGCCAGGTTGCAGACCATCATAATTCCAAAGTGTACCGGATCGACACCCACTGCCGTGACGATCGGCGCGAAAATCGGCGCCAGAATCAGAATCGCCGGCGTCGTATCCATGAACATACCCACCACAACCAAGAACAGGTTGATCACGATAAGCAGCGATATCTTGTTCGGGAACGCGGCTCCCAGAGCCTCCGCGAGTATCTGCGGCGCCTGGGTCATCGTCAGCACGCGTCCGAACGCCGACGCTGTGGCAATGATGAACAAAATCGGTGCATAGGTACCGGCCGCCTCTACAAAGATTTCCAGCAGAGAGTGCAGATTCACGGTGCGGTACACGAAAATTGCGATGATCAGTGAGTAGACAACCGAGACAGCCGCGGCTTCTGTCGGCGTAAAGAGCCCGCTGTAAATTCCTCCCAGGATAATGATCGGCGAGAGGAGCGCCCACGAGCTGTCCAGCAGCACTGCAATCAGACCTTTGTCCCGCAGCTTTTGTACATGTGCGTGGATTTTCTCCTTATCCTCTCCATGTTTCCTGCAGTACCATACAGCCACTGCCATGAGGGCCGCTCCGATGAGAAGACCGGGAATGATTCCCGCCACAAACATATCTCCTACGGAGGCGCTGCTTACCGCACTGGAATACAGAATAAACGGGATGGACGGCGGTATGATCACGCCGAGTCCGCCTGCTGTGGCAACCAGTGCAGCGGAAAATTCCAGTTCATAACCGAGACTCACAAGCAGCGGTATCGTCATCGCTCCCACAGCTGCCGTTGTTGCCGGGGCAGAACCCGAGATGGCGCCGTAGAACAGACAGGTAACAACCACCGCACAGGGCAGCCCCCCTGGCAGGTCTCCGATAAAATAAGCAAATACATTGAACAGTTTCTCTGAAATTTTCCCTCTGGCCATGATGATACCGGCCAGCACAAAGAGCGGAATGGCGATTGTTACCGTACTGTTCAGTCCACTCACACAGTTTCGCAGAAACGTCGCCGCATCCACCGCAAAACTGGGATCCAGAACATGCGGAACCATAGAGGCAACTCCCAGGCTGATACAGATCGGCAGGGAAAGGAACATCATCAGAATAACTACGATGAGAATCAGTGCAAGTGTCATGTCGTTCCCTCCTTACTCGCCTCTCCCGGGGCTGAAGCCCCGGGATCCCAGAGGAAATCATCGCCGTCTTTAAAGTTTCTCACAATCCGGACGATTCCCTGTATACACCGAATGGTGGACATCACCCCGCAGAACACGGTACAGGCGTACACATACTTCATGGAAAATTTCATGGTTGCACTGGTCTGCTGTGTTATCTGCAGCACCTCCACAGAATGGACAGACATCCAAACGAAGAAGGCAGTCATGATAGCATGCACAGCCAGAGAGATTCCGTTTCTGGCCAGGCGCGGAACCATATTGTAAATCAGCGTCAGACGCATGGCCGTGTTATATCGGATTGTATAGCTCACTCCCACAAAACCGGACCAGATCAGCATATAGCGTGACAGCTCCTCGCCCCAGGAAAGAGAGCTTCCGAAAAATGTTCGAAGTATGATCTGAACCGTATTCACGCTGAGGATTCCTGCCAGCAGGACTACCAGAATGACTTTTTCGAAATTTCGGTCCAGCCATCGGATCACTTTCATTCCACACCTCCTCAAATTTCTTCAAAATGGAAGCTGTCTGCTCTTACTCGCTGACACCGGCCGCAGCCATAAACAGGTTCACCATCTCTTCTCCGGCCTCTTCGCTGACCAGCGGGGCAACCGCTTCATAGGTGATTTCGCTGATCTCCTCCAGGACACTCTCCTCGAGCTGAATGTATTCCATTCCCTCTTCCTGCAGGGCGGTCAGAGCTTCCTCATTGACCTGATCGCAGTAGGTACGGGAGTCTTCCAGCAGTTCACTGCACACATCCTCCATCGCCGTCCGGTTCTCCTCGGAAAGGCTGTTGTAATAATCCAGATTGCAGATGAAGATGATATTGCTGAAAATGTGGTTGGTCTCGATGATGTACTCCTGCACCTCCGCGTAGTTGTTCGCTTCGATAGAGCAGTAGGGATCTTCCTGTGCTTCCAGCAGTCCCTGCTGCAGGCTGATGAAGACCTCAGAGCGGTTCATAGGAGTAGGGTTAGCACCTAACGATTCCCAGTAAGCCATATGGATGCTGTTCTCCATGGTCCGGATCGCCAGACCCGAGAAATCCTCCACCTCTCGCAGTTCCTTGTTGGAAGATGTCTGACGGAAACCCTGATCGCTGAGCATCAGGAGCTTCAGGCCGTTGCTCTCAAAGACCTCGTCCAACGCCGCACGGAAGTCCTCGTCGTCCATCGTTGCCCGCGCCTGCTCCAGACTTGTCAGGATTCCGGGCATATCCAGAACAGCCAGCTCCGACATCATCGTCACCAGATTCGCCGAATTGGTGCAGAGGAACTCAACCTGGCCGCTCATGACCTGCTCAGCTACTTCCGTATCATTTCCAAGACTTCCGTTCAGATACACATTTCCTGACATATTGCCGCCCGTACTCTCCTGCAGCATCTCATCAAACTGCTGGCAAATGTACGCTGTCACAGTTCCCTCGGTGGCGTTCGCCGAAATACTGTAGGTTGCGGTCGTCGCACCGGTATCTCCGCTGTCGGAGGCCGTATCGTCCGCAGCCTCGCTCTCCGAGGCCGCCGCGGCCGTCGTCGATCCGCTGTCAGAGGAGGAACTGGCGGAGGAGCTGCAGGCAGGAAGGAGTCCCACACAGAGAGCCGCACAAAGCATCAGACTTAAAATTTTCTTTTTCATTGTTTACTTCTCCATTTTCTTTTTAATATTGTACATGTATATGACTGTTATAATTTTACAGTTTGCTGGGTTGCCGCCGCATCCAGGATAGCATGGGAGACACGCAGCGTGCTGAGGGCGTATTCTCCAGATACTGTAGAGGTCTTATTTGCCTCCAGACTCTCCAGAAAATGACGGGTAATGTTCGTGTAAGAGGGTGAAGTATCGAAGTTATAGATATCCTGCAGTTCGATCACTTCCTCATACTCCATCTTGCTGGTCTTGAGTCTCAGGCGATTAAAATCGAAGAGGCTGTCCCCTTCCAGAATAGCCGTTCCCTCAGTTCCTACTACACCCCGCGAGCTGCCGTTCAGCCAGGAAGACCAGGTCGCGTAAAGATTCGCCATGGCGCCGCTCTCCAGATTCATCGAAGCATGAACATTGTTGTCAAACTCCGGGACATCCTGAAATGTTCCACGGATATCCGCTTTCACGTCCCGGATGGGACCGCCAAGCTGGATGATCATATCAATGTCATGGGAGAGAGACTCAATGCTCATCCCACAGACGGAACCGGGTTTTCTTCTCCATGTGTCATTACTGGTTCCCGCATATCCTCCCAACATCCCCATACGATTCACAAAGATACTCGTAATCTCTCCCAGCTGTCCGGACTGTACAATCTCCTGAAGCTTCCGAAATCCCGGACGGAAACGGTGATTGTAATCCACCATCAGCTGCACATGATTCTCCTTCGCGATGGCGGCCATCTTCTCCGCATCTTCCACAGAAATTGCCATGGGCTTTTCCGTAATGATATGGCATCCGGCTTTCGCTGCGATCTCCAGGTAAGAAAGTCGAAACGCCGGCGGTGTGCACAGATGAACCATATCCACCTCATGGACGGCCTCTGAAAATTCCTCCATGCTTTTCAGCACTTTGGCTCCGCAGAAATCCGCCAGCTTTGCGGCGGCTTCCTCACGCACGTCGTACACGGCAAATACTTTCACCCCAACCTCTTTCAGAGCACGGGCATGACAATACGCGATCGCGCCGCTTCCAACCAAAATGGTCTGCATCACTTCTGTAACCTCCTTCTCCGCCTTATCAGGCTCATATTGTGGTATTGTGTTCCGTATTTTGGAACTCTGTAACGATAGTATACATTTTTTCCTTCTTTTTTCATAGTTTGAAATCGATGTTTCGCTCTCAT
>JAJQDL010000163.1:9985-14094 GCA_021202235.1 Lachnospiraceae bacterium | reverse complement strand
CCCGAAAATGATTGGCTTTTCCCCTGTTCCACGTAAATCTGTTCCTTCCTGATTAGTACTCTGCTGTCGAAACGACGCAAAGCCGTTTCATTGTACATGATAAAAGGGCCCTTTGACAAGCCCTTTTTATCGACAATACCCTGTCGCGGTCATCCCGCCGCACTCATAATGGCACTCCAGAACAGATAAATACATCCCGCCATAGGTACAATGATCGATACGAACATAATCCCTGTCATATATGGCCGATCCATCCAGCCAGGAACCAACGGATCTGTTTCAGCCCTTTTTGTGAAATCCCGGAAAAAGCATATCATGGCTCCAATATTGCAAACCACTGAGATGAATATAAGCAATGGACTGACCGGACTGAAGAATTCAATTTCTGCAACAGACAATACAAAATCCGCCGCCATCAACCAGCCGATTCCCCGAAGTTTAGCATAACTCATTCTGTCCAAACCTCCTTCGGACATTCCAGTTTTCGTTTAAAACATCTGACTATGTATTTTAATATGATCGACTGCCAGCAAGGGCAGCGGATATCCGTCCTATGATTTCACCTTAATATAATCATACAGTCACCCTGCTGCAACACACCAAAAGAATTAAACACAGATCGCCAGATGCAGCAGTATCCATACAGTTGTAATTCCTGTCATAAATGGCTGATTCATCCAGTCAGAGTTTAATGTTTCATTCCAGGGAGTTTCTTTGCAATCGAAGAAAAAGCAAATCATAGCACCTACGTTACAAACTACCATAAGTATTTCAGGTAACGGATAAACCGCATCTAAAAAATCATATTCTGAAATCTTCAGAATGATAGTTGCAATAATTAGTGCACAGACGCCTCGAATAAACCATTTATTACCATATGTATTTTTTATAAACGCGATCAAAGACTTGATGAAGTTTTTCATCGCTCCTCCTTTTTTGTAGCCTGAGACTGTTTTCAGGATTCATCCCTTTCTCCCTGATTCCATTTTGCATTTAATATGTTGACAGTATCGTGGATATAGAGTATATATGGAGCAATACAGTATCCGGCCGCCAGTAATGCGATTCCATTGATTTCCTCCGTTTGCAAAAACAGGAAAATGAACGCGCCGATTTCCAGCAACAGAACCAGAAGTACGACATGTATGTAATTGTTGTGCAAATAATTATGATTTTGATATTCACAATATAAAAGAAGAAGTCCAAGAATCCCCCACGCCAGAAACCAGGGCCAGGGGATAGAATATGTCTCATTCATAATATTGGCTATATCCAGGATATATTTCCCGAGATATAACAGTAAAACAATAAAAACCGAAGATACATTCCATAAGGTTATGGCACTCAGTTCGTCTGTGCCATGCTGCGTCTTATTTCCAATCAGTCTGTCGAAGACGAATTCCCGGATTACCTTATCCATTCTGAGATCTTCGACATTTCGATACCGATGATCTTCATGAGAAACCGTACTGCGCGAAAACCACATTATCCGAAGAAACAATTCAAGGATGACGAAAATACACATTACCACGCCAATATAAGCAGGTTCAATGTTCAGGGCCCTCTCTCCCACTGTGCTGAGAGCAAGCAGGATAACGATCAGACTTTGCAGGCTGTAATCGATAACAAATTCTTTTTTTCCCAGTTTGTCGTATCGGTTTAAAAGTATGATAAGAGAAATCATTTTTTCCAGAGAAGTACTTACAATCCCGCTCATCCAGAAAATACTGTTTATTGACCAGCAGAATCCCACAGCGCAAAAAACGCCCACAGCCACGATTAATACCGCCTTCATAAATCCGCTGCACCACAATCCGATTTTTTTCTGAAAGGACTCATAAACTGTTCCCCCGAATATTTTTTTCCCGCTTAATTACAATCATCATTTCATTGGCTATCAACATCAAAGGATAGATTCATTTATTTTTTCTATGCCGTTTTCGAATCTTGAAGAGTTCGATGACAGAAAAGATCAGTGTTAGCAGAAAGAAATATTCAAACAAATGGAAGTCAAAAACATTAAGCATAATCAGCCCGATTAAAGATATTATGGCGGCTGCTCTGTAAAACCAGACAAGATTCTTCATCCTTGTTTCAAGAATGATCTCCACAAATAAATAGATTCCAAACAAAAGAAATGAGACTATATAATCTTGCATCCATCAACCGCCTTCCCTGGATATCCCAGAAGAGAAGCCATTTCATTTCTATTTTCAGTATAGTCGAGTTTTTTCGTATCGTCAAGCAATCTTTTCATTATTTTCCTGTGTTATCCTTATAGATGAAACAAACCGCCGACACCTTCCCTCTCCTCGAGGCGAAGTCGTCGGCGGCTCTGCGTTTTGACATTCTCGTTGGTATTCAACACTCTGACTCAGCTTACTGCTCTTCTTCGGTTCTGGTCTTCATGTACTCGCCGAACATTCGCTGTGCGCTGAGACCGTTGCCGCTGGCAGCCAGCCCTGCGCAGGCGATTTCCACCGCGTACTTGTCGTAGTAAGCCATCCACTTCTCCCACAGGCTGGAATGTGTCCGGTTAGCAGCGACTGTATTCTTTCCGATAGCGATTGTACTCATAATCATATACCTCCGTATTTTGCCCGCATGGCCATCAAGTTTACCCTGCGGGTAAGGATCCCCTGGCGGGGCCTCCGTTTCCTGGCCGAATGGCCATTTCGGACTCCCTGACGGGATCTCCGTCTGTTTGTTTTTGTTTTCCGGTTACGTGGCATATAATACTCCACGAAAAGGAAACGAAACAGATGGGATTTTGATTTCTTTTACGGCGATATTGATTTTTAGTCGACAATGTTTTAAATTTTTTCGGTTGTTATATTTTATTATTGCCCACCGAAATATTGTCTTTTGTAGAGGAAATATGGTATACTCTTACCGTTGTCCTACCGATATCCGGCAACGGGAGGAGGTGGTCATATGAGCCCTATACTCGCTTTTATTGTTGCTGTCGCGGCTGGTGTGGTTTGTCACTACATCATCAAATGGCTAGACAGTGACGACTAGGACGACGATAGCCTGGTGGACGCTTCACCACTATAAAAAGAGAAGAAGAACCCCTGAGCCGTGTTGCAGCACAGCTCAGGGATTCGTTCTTTTGGCCATATGGACCTTCCATACTCGCTTTTGCCTACTGGCATTATAACATACACGAAACTTCTTTGCAATATTCGTCCCGCAGAAAATCCAACCATCTACTTCCCTCTCTTCGGGACGAAAGCATCGGCGGCTCCGCGATTTAATATTTTCATTGCAGTACTATAATTCCTCCGTCCTGAACGTCGTATAACCCTCATAGTAGTAGCTGTGGTCGATTCCTTTCATATAAACTTCACGGCTGCGAATATCATCCGTCAGGGCGTTCCTCAACAGATATTTGATCTCAATGTCTCTGATCGGACTGCGTTCCATAGCAAGCAGATAATCTTCTTTTTCCACTTTGCTCCAATCTACAACTATATGCAGTTCCGCTTTAAGCATCAGATCCAGCCAAATACGTGTGCTGCGTCCGTTTCCCTCCCGAAAAGGATGAGCAATATTCATCTCCACATATTTCTCAACAATTTCATCGAATGTAGACTGCGGCATTCTGTCAATATTTTTAAGCGACGCTTCCAGATACATGACCGGTGCGAAACGGAAATTTCCCTTTGCTAGATTTACCGTCCTGATCTTCCCGGCAAACTCATAAATCTCATCAAAAAGGAATCTATGAATAGCCTGAAGTGAGGAAAATGTCCCAGGCTCTAGCTGGTCAAGAATCCCCTTTTCAAAAAGCTCTGCAGCTTTTTTCTTACTGATACGCTCTTCTTCACGGGCAAGAGCCACTGAACTTGTGAGTCCCAATTTATTCTCAAGTGCCACCTTTTCACGCCCTTTCTATCTGGAGATATTTTCACGAAGAAACCACACAAATAAGTTTTTCAATTAATTGGATACGATTATAAGTAGTATACCACAGTTCCATTTTTCATAAAAGAAATTCTTTTCATAACAAAACAAACCGCCAACAGCTTCCCTTTATTTTGCAGGAAGTCGTCGGAGGCTCTGCGCTATGACATTATCGTTTGTATTCAACTCTCTGACTCTGCTTA
>JAJQDL010000163.1:0-9975 GCA_021202235.1 Lachnospiraceae bacterium | reverse complement strand
CCCCGGCGGCGGCGCTCTGGTCTGACAGTCGCGGTGTTCTTCAACACTCTGACTCAGCTTACTGCTCTTCTTCGGTCTTGGTCTTCATGTACTCGCCAAACATCCGCTGCGCGCTGAGGCCGTTGCCGCTGGCAGCCAGCCCGGCGCAGGCGATCTCCACTGCGTACTTGTCATAGTAAGCCATCCACTTCTCCCACAGGCTGGAATGAGTCCGGCTAGCAGCAACTGTATTTTTTCTGATAGCGATCGTACTCATAATCATATACCTCCGTATATTGGCCGAATGGCCATCAAGTTTACCCTGCGGGTACGGATCCTCTGGCAGGACCTCCTTGTTTTTAGCCGAATGGCCATCCTGAGTCCCCTTAAGGGATCTCCGTTTGTTTGCTTTTGTTTTCCGGTTACGAGGCATATAATACTCCACGAAAAGCAAACGGAACAGAGGGGATTTTGATTTCTTTTACGGCGATATTGATTTTTAACAGACACCCCCTTAGTAGCTTCACAGACAAAGTGTATCACAGATTTTACACTCTGGCACTTTTTCAATGTGTGATTTATGATATAATAGAGCAGTTTCGTCAGATACAATACTGTTAAAAAGATCGAAATATTCCTACACTGATATCAGGGAATTCATAATCTTACGCCCCGGATATCAATATAAATATGGAGGACCAAATCATGATCACCAATCCAATCCTGCCGGGCTTTAACCCGGATCCCTGCGTCTGCCGCCGGGGGGACGACTTCTATCTGGCCGTTTCTTCCTTTGAATGGCTGCCGGGCGTCCCCGTATATCATTCGCGGGATCTGAAACACTGGGAGCTTTATACGCACATCCTGACGGAGGAGCAGGTGAACCTGCGGGGGCTCCCCTCGGGCAAGGGCGTCTGGGCGCCGTGCCTGACCTGGTGCGAGGCGGACGGGCTCTTCTATCTGGTCTACGGCGTCATGCATTCCATGAATGCGCGGTATTTTGACATCGATAATTATCTGATCACGGCCCGCGACATCCGCGGTCCCTGGAGCGAGCCGGTCTATCTGCACTCGGCGGGCTTCGACGCCTCCCTCTTTCACGATGACGACGGCCGCAAATGGCTGGTCTCCCTGGAATGGGAGACGCGGGACGGCTATGAGAAGCCCGGCCCCATCTGTCTGGCGGAATATCTGCCGGAGCAAAAGAGGCTGGCCGGTTATCCGCAGCGCATCTGGCGCGGAGGCACAGACCGGGGCTGCCTCGAGGCGCCGCATCTGCTGAAACGAAACGGCTGGTACTATATTCTTTGTGCCGAGGGCGGTACCGGATACAATCACTGCGCGGCTATGGGACGCGCGCGGGACGTGCACGGTCCCTATGAGCGGGATCCCGGCAACCCGATCCTGACCTCCGCACCCGGCGACCCGAATGAGCGGCACGATCCGGACCATCTGAAGCCCCGCTACTTCAATCCTAATTCTATCCTGCAGAAATCCGGCCACGCCAGCTATATAGAGACACCGACCGGAGAGCCTTATCTGTTCCATCTGACAGCACGCCCCTTCGTCCCAGAGCTTCGCTGCACGCTGGGGCGGGAGACGGCTATCCAGCAGGCGGTCTGGACAGAGGAAGGCTGGCTGCGCCTGGCAAGCAGCGGAAGCCTGGCGCAGATCAAGATACAGGAGCCTTCCCTGCCGGAAGCGCCCCTGCCGGGCGTTCCGGACTTCGACGATTTCGACGAAGATACGCTGCGGCTCTGCTACTATGCGCCGCGTCAGATGTCGGAACGCTTTGCCGACGTGACGGCACGCCCCGGCTTCGTCCGCCTCCGCGGTCAGGAATCTCCCACTTCCCTGCATGAGGTGTCCCTCCTGGCGCGGAAGCTGACCAGCGTGTATGCGCAGGTCACGACGAAGATGGAGTTCACGCCGGAGGTCTGCCAGCACAGCGCCGGTCTGATCCTCTACTATGACAATATGAATTTCTTTTATCTGCGAAAATATTTCAGTGAAACGCTTGGACAGAGCGCCCTCTCTGTACTGGTGCTGGAGAATGGTGTGCGTACGGAATGCCCCGGTACACGCACCGCGGTGGAGGACGTTCCCCTCTGCCTGCGTCTGACCATCCGCGGACGGCAGAGCCGTTTTTCCTGGAGCTATGACGGGACGGACTGGCAGGAGATTGGCGGCGCACTTGACACGACAAAGCTTTCCGACGAGTATTCGCAATACGGAGAATTCACCGGAACCTTCGCGGGTCTGGTCTGCGCGGATCGGCTCTTTCACAGACAGTATGCAGATTTTGATTCATTTGAGTATGTTGCTGATGAAAGCGCACCGGTGGACTGAGACACGGCTGTATTCTTAAAAGAGTATTTTACAGAAGAAGGGAGAGCCCCTATGAATATTCATTATCTGATGCAGTATGTCTCGCGGGAACTGCACACCGTTGTTCGGCGCTACGACTCGTCAGGAGAACTGGCGGAAACAGTCTGTGAACGGCCGGATCTGCAGGATGCGGAGGGAACGGCGGACTTCCTCCTCCCCCTGTTTGACGGAGAGATCCCTCTGCTGGCCAGCGGCGCACAGTCCGTATCCTACGCGATCGTTCAGGGGAACACTTCGCGCTTTCTCATCGGCCCGGTGCTTCTCTCCGAGCAGGGCTTCGTGACCTGCCGCCTGCCGGAGCTTTCCTACCCGAACGACTGGCCGCAGCGGCTGTTCTCCTGCGAGATAGGCACTCTGGTCAAGGCGGCACTGCTGATCCACAACCTCTTTCACACGAAGACGCTCTCCCCCGGAGAGGTCATCGTCCGCAGCTGCCTGGGGGAACAGTTCCATCATGAGATCATGAAGGACTATTCCGATACGGTTTTTGAGAATCAGGAAACGCTCACGCATCACAATCCCTATGACCAGGAGGTTCGCGAGATGGCCAGCGTCCGAAACGGCGACGTGGAGAAGCTCCGGCGCAGCTGGGCCGAGGACTACACCGGCAAGCTGGGCGTGCTGGCGAAGACACGGCTGCGCAGCAATAAGAATCTGGCCATCGTTGTCATGGCGCTCTACTCCCGCGCCGCCATTGAAGGAGGCCTGATCCCGGAGATTTCCTATTCCCTTAGCGATGCCTACATCCAGAAGATTGAAGAAGCCCGCACTCCGGAAGGAGCCCTGCAGCTGTGCCGGGAAGCGGAATATCAGTATACACTTCTTGTCCAAGAGCAGCGAATGCGTCAGGCCTCCCCGGAGAAGGCCCCCGACATGCGCGTCATGCAATGCAAGGACTACATCTTCTCTCATTTGCACCAGAAGCTCTCCCTCTCGGACATCGCCGCCGAGCTTCAGATGAGCCCCAACTATCTCGCCAACCTCTTTCGGCGTGAGGAGGGCATCTCGGTCGGGGATTATATCCTGAATCAAAAGATCAAGCTGACGAAGAATCTCCTGATCTATTCGCCTTACTCCTTCAGCGAGATCGCCGGATATCTGGGTTTCTCCTCCCA
Source organism: Lachnospiraceae bacterium (assembly GCA_021202235.1). Classification (GTDB taxonomy): domain Bacteria; phylum Bacillota; class Clostridia; order Lachnospirales; family Lachnospiraceae; genus UBA3305. Next base: position 6,493 of record JAJQDL010000163.1, on the reverse strand, counting down.
AAGCCATCTGGGCGATAAATTTCACAAAGCCACCGGGCTGACGATGGGGCAATATCGGAAGAAGTACGGGGTGAAGGAGTTCCTGGAGTCTTAAACCAATGATTTCCTTCAAAACACAGAGGCAGACGATTCCTGCGTTCGTCTGCCTCTGTGTTTTATTCGTTTCTAAATATATCTGAACACTCTGTTCCCGGCACTATCTCTTCCTGCAGAATCATGACATTCCAGTCCCCCAGGGAAATTTCCTCCCCCCGCCGATAGATTTTTTCACTCAGCAGGTCCCGCACCCGCTCCCAGGGGCAGGAAAATGTCCTCTCCGCCTGACTGTAATGAAGCACGTAATGCACGGTTCTCCCTTCCCGGTCCTCGCCGCTGCGCAGGATAACAGGCCACGAGACCTCCGGGAGCTGCAGTCCTGCCCGGCGGGCGGCGTCGGCGTACACTTCCTTCAGGGTCTCCTTTCCGGTAAAGCAGCCGACATAATAGGCTGCCCCCTGTCCGTACGCATGTCTTGTCAGCGCCGCATAGCGTCCCCAGTAACGATGTTCATAGTTTCCCAGGCTCTCAGCACCCCGGCACTGTAATAGTTCCGCGAAATACCGCACTGGCCGCCCCAAGAGGATGGCCGTTCCCGGTTCAGTGAACTGCTGATAACGCATACCGACACAGCGGTGCAGCAGGTGCGGCTGTGTATCCGGGTAAATACTCAGATGCTCGTCCGCAACGAAGGAGCGGAAGGAGCTGACCAGCACACCGCCCCCTTCCACGAAGCGTTCCAGGGCTCGCAGTGTTTCTTCCGTGACAGAGTAAAGCGCCGGTGTGACGATCATCCGGTAACGCTCCGGTTGCAGAGCGTTCACATCCACGACATCACATTCCAGGTTCATTTCATACAGACTGTCATACATCCAGCGCACGACATCGTTGTAGCTCAGATCCCGGTCGATAGGAAACCAGCGCAAAGCCGTCAGGGAATGCGTGTCGATTACCAGCGCAATCGCATTCTTCTTGCGCAGCGTCAGCTGTCCGGCTCCCAGACGCTGCCACTCCTTACCAATGCGGGCCGCCTCCTCCCAAGCTGGATTCTTCTCCAGGTCATGACCGAGCAGACCGCGCCAGTAGGCCTCGTAGCCGTTATGGATGGAATGCCAGTTCCAGTACAGCTGCCCCAGCGCGCCGCTGGCGAGATGACTGTAGGCGTGGAGCCGCAGCTGGCCCGGATACGGCGTCCAGGCTTTAAAAGCCTGCGCCTGACACTCCAGCACCAGATAGTTGTTCTGCCGCAGGCAGCGAATCTCATCGCCGCCGAAGGCGATCTCCGCTCCGGTCAGCGCATCCTGTGTCGGATGATAGATGTCCGTTCCTGCCAGTGTCAGTGGACTCGCCGCCACACTATGATTCCTCTCCGGCTGCACGCCATAGGAATAACCGTCCTGAGCAATGTCTGCGCCAAATTTTTTCCATTCAAAATCAAAATTGTGGGTGATGAACTGGTCGTCTCTCTTATATTCTCTCACCAGCGCCGCCTGCCAGCTCAGATACTCCGCCGCCTGCCGCCGCAGAAACCGTTCATACTCGGCGGCCAGTCCTCCGTTGACGCAGCCCCGCATATCCGGGAAATCGTCCCAGGAAGAGAGCGAATTGCTCCAATATGCCAGATGAAAGGCCTCGTTCAGTGCCTCCACGGTACCGAAGGTATCCTGAAGATACGCGCGGAATGCGGCCTGCGCCTGTGTCCCGTAATTCCCATAATGCTTTGTCTCATTATCAATCTGAAAACCGATGACACAGGGGAAGGAAGCCGTATGAGAGATCAGACGCCGGATGACCCGTTCCGCCAGACGACGGAAGGTGGGATTCCAGAGATTGATCAGCTGTCTGGCGCCGTACTGCGCCTGCCCCTCCCGCCCGGTCACCAGCACATCCGCATCCAGCCGCACCAGCCAGGTCGGCACCGCATAGGTGGGCGTCCCTACAATGACCTGCATACCGGTCCGTTCCGCCTCCTCCAGCACCGCGTCAATATAAGAAAAATCAAAGACGCCCTCCTGTGGCTCCAGCGTGCTCCAGGTAGACTCCGCGATGCGGACGACGTTCATTCCCGCCTCCCGCATCATGGCCAGATCCTGATGTATCCGGTCGTATGGCATATATTCCGGATAATAAGCGGCGCCGAACAATAATTCGTCTCTCATTACAATCCTCCAGTCATACTGACTTTCATTCTTCATAGCGACTGCAAAGAAGACATACCTGTCTTCTCCGCAAATACTCCGGTCGCCGCGCATAGAGCATGACCACCGGAGTATATTTACCATCCATTTATTCAAATGTCAACGCCTGGGTCCCGACACTGCAGCCACACAGTACAGGAGAAACCAGAGCATCTTTTACAGCAAACTGAATCTTTTAGCCGCGGCGGGCATCCAGATCGGCGCGGATCGAAGGCATCTTCTTGTCCAGATCATAGGGCAGGAGAACCACGAAGCAGAGAATCGTCGCGATCAGGGACAGGCCGCCGAAGGCGAAATTGATGGCCGTCGCGGTCTGCGGGAAGCTCGCTGCCACCGAGCCGCCGGCAGCAATGATCTCGTCCATCGCTTCGATGTTGGCGCTGTAGCTGCCCCAGGACAGGAGCGCTGCGATGATGGCTGAGGCGGAAGCGGAAGCCAGCTTGTTGAGGAAGCCGGAGATCGCATTCTGCGTACCACCCATGTTCCGTCCGCATTTCCACTCGGTGTAGTCAAAGACGTCGGGGAGCATGGAGAAATACATGGACTGCCGGAAGCCGAAGCCCAGGCCGATGAGAGCCAGAGCCGCCGTCGCCACAGTCACATTGGAGGTAATGAACAGGATCAGGTAGCCAACGATATCCACCACGGTACCGAACTGCATCAGCTTCACCTTCGCCGTCCCCCGGCCATTCAGGTTGGCCGCCAGAATCATCGTCGGAATCGCACAGATGGTCAGCAGCGACAGAGCCAGGCTCATGGCAGTAACATTTCCGATAATGTACGTATAGTAATACTGCATGGCGCCGTACATGCCGAGATATCCGACGAACAGGCAGTAGCAGAGAGCCAGAATCATGATGAAATATTTGCTGTTAAATACCTGTCCCAGATCCTGGATGAAGTTGGACTTCTCCTTGGACACAGTCGGCGGATTGATCTCCACGATACTGAATACACAGATGCAGAAGATCACGACCACCATGATACCCAGGATGATGTTGGTATTCCGGTAACCGGTAGCCAGAGCCGCTCCGGTCGCGTCAGAACCGCCCGCAAAATAGTATACCAGCGGCAGTGTGAACAGGGAAGAGGTCAGGGAACCGAGGTTCGAGAACACGGTACGGGTCGTAGCGATCTTCGTGCGCTCCGCCGGCTCCGGAGACAGAGCGGACACGATGGGAGCCATGGGGATGTTCACCAGCGTGTAACCGAAGGAGAAGATCACGTAGGTCACGTACGCCCAGGCCAGCTTGGCGCCGGCGCCCCAGCCTACGGGCACCGAGAACACCAGGACCATGCCGATGGCCAGAACCGGCGAACCGAAGAGCATCCACGGACGATAGCGGCCCATCTTCGTATCGGTGTGGTCGATGAGAGCGCCCACCATGTAGTCGGTGAAGGCGTCGATGAACTTGGTGACGACAAACATGAATCCTACAGCAGCCTCATTCAGGCCCGCGCAGTTGGTGTAGTAGAACAGCAGATAGGTATTGGCCAGCAGGTACGCCAGGTTGCAGGCGTAATCGCTGATACCGAAGCCGATGCGCTGTCTCCACTTGAAGGAGGGCGTCTGATAGTAGCTCGCCTCATGTTTCAGTTTTTGCATGATAATACATCCTTTCTCTCTCGTTTTTTATAGTAAACGTCCATGCGTTGACGTTTGCTATCAGCTTTCTTCTCCCGCCTTAATACCGGTCGGGCATCCACTGATTGGAGATGCACTTGCCGATATCCCAGCAGTCCCAGTCGGGATCGTCCAGGTGGGTCTTGTAGCACCAGTAGAACCAGCCGTCGCAGTGTTCGAAGGCTTTCATCTGTGCTTCGGCCAGAGCGCTGTACACACGCCGACGCTCGTCCGCGCTCTCATCCCGCAGACCGGGCTGTGCGTTAAAGAGGCACCATTCGCCGCAGAAGGTCGGGACCTTCGACTGACCATAACTGACCTCCTCAGTGAAGTGTTCCGTCACGTACCGGACATACTCATCCACCTGCGGCTCGCACAGGTGCATCCAATCAGCCAGCATGATGTACTGGTGCGTATCCAGCATCACATTTACAAAATCCTCCTGTGCCGCCAGCCAGTCGGCATAGTGGTGTACGTCGAAGGCATCGTCGAAGACCACAGCCTTCGAAACAGGAAGGTATTTGCGGATGCGGGCATAGGCCGTCCGGTAGAAATTCTCCAGCCACGCGTTGTCATAGGGCGTGTTCTGCTTCGCAGCCTCTTTGTCCACCGCAGGGTAGCGGGACATGATGTTGATGCCGACCTCGCTCATGATGTGCGCCAGCGCGCCGTCACTGGGCATAGGTTCGTTGAGTACCTCGATGCCCATCAGCGCCGGATCCTGTCCATAGCGCAGCGCCAGGCGCTCCAGAACATTCAGAGCCATCTCCACCCGCTCCGGGTGATTGGCCCACTGCACGATACCGCAGAGTCCTGCATTGTCGCTGCCGTTCTGGCTGCCGGGCACCGTGTGCAGATCCAGAAGAACCTGAATCCCATACTGATTGGCCCATTTCATGGCTTTGTCCACGTATTCCGAGCAGTGTACATAGGGTCCCACATCCTCGAATACGAAGAAGGGAACGGGCAGCCGCACCACGTTGATGCCTTTTTCCGCCAGATAAGCGAAATCACGGCTGGTGATATAATGATCACGGTGCGCCTTCAGGCGGGCCCGCTTCTCATTTTCACTCAGCTGCAGGCAGAGATAGGTCTCATCCTCCGCCGTCGTGTCGTTGTACAGCTCCGGGCTCATCCATTTCTCCAGAACAAGCCAGTTCCCCAGGTTAACGCCTCGAATCTTCATCTTTTTCTTCCTTTCTCTCCTGACATGAGCGGCGAATCTGCCTCAGTATAAAGTTATTCAGGCAAACAAACATTATAGTCTGCTTTATTGTCCCGCAGAATCCTCCGCCCGTATATCAGGTTTCACAGCATTTTCTTATTCTTTACACCTTCCTTTCTGATTCCCCGGAAAATCCCTTCCTTCCGTTTCTCCGAAGCCTTCACATCCCTCTTTCCCGGCTGCGCCGTCCACCAGATACCGGTGGATCAGATATGCCGGAGTGCTGCTCCAGGCGTGGCAATAACTGTTCACGGACCGGGAACCGTAGGGGGACACCGTCGGATGCTCCGGGTCGTAGACCTCCCAGAAGGTATCGGCGCCCCGTGCCACCATCCCTCCCCAGTAATCACGCAGAATCTGCAGCGCCCTGTCCTGCATCCCGCTGAGGATCAGAGCCTCGACCAAGTGATGAACCATGTAAGGGGTGTTCATGGGGATCTCCGGCTTCGCTGCGAAGGTCCGCGTCAGCAGAGCCGCGCGCTCTTCGCGTGTCGCCGGTACTTCAGCCAGCACCATCCAGACCTGAGAAGCCCAGGAAATCTGGCGCTTCGCGCCGCTGACAAAGAGGCCTTTCTCCGCATCATAGAGCCTTCCGGCTCCCGCCAGCGTCCGCGTCAGAGCTTCCTGCAGCCAGCTCCCGCTCTCTGCGTCTCCCGCCGCCTCCGCCAGAGGCAGTGCCTGACGGATCGCATAGATCAGAACGCCCTGGGCGCCGGCCTGCTTGTTCAGTCCTTCGCCCCAGTCCAGGAAGCACCACCAGCCTGTCCGGTCCCGCACGATGTCGTCCTCATCCAGCTGCCGGAGCGACAGCTCGATCTGACGGCGCGCCGTGGGCCATAGATCGGCCAGCACCTTTTCATCCACTGTCTCCTGATAATAGTCATACAGGCAGGAAACAAAGAACAGGGAATAGTCGAAGAGAGCCGTATCATCTACCCGCGGTTCCGGTTCCGTGAACATCCCCGCGCCGACCTGTCCCTCATTCATGGTCAATCCGGCGAAAAGATACAGGCATCGCTTCACAAGATCGAAATTCCGGAAGGTCAGATAATTGATCTGCGCCTGCAGACGCAGGTCTCCGATCCACAGACGCCGGTCTCTCTTGGGGCCGTCCTCGAACACATCCTGCATGCACTCATGCAGGGTGCGGACGGAGATCCGGTCGATCTCCGTCAGATCCTCCGGCACCCCGGTGAGGGGCGGCACAGCGGACAGATCGCCGGAAGAAACGGCCATGCAGGCGATGTCGCTCACACAGACCTTATATTTGGGTGATGTATCCAGCACCAGGAGCTCCATATACCGGAACGCATAGCGCCGCGGCAGCCGCAGGGCGGCCGGCCGCCCGGCCCCATGAAGGAATTGCACCTGCCGCCAGCAGCAGCGGATATTTACCCGGGTGTCCGCAGG
>JAJQDL010000015.1 GCA_021202235.1 Lachnospiraceae bacterium | reverse complement strand
CTTCGGGAATCCCGCTCAAATTCATGCAGACCCAGAGAGAATGCGCCTGCGTGGACGCGAACTGGATCCGGGTGCTGATGTTCGCCGGATATCACCCTCTGCGCGGGAAGATGTTCTCCTTCGTCACCAGCCATAAGAAGATCGATCCGAAAAAAGGCGACTCGATCATTCAGAAGTTCGGACTGATGCGGCGCAGAGTCGTTTCAGAGGATAACTGTGTCGGTGACGGCATCGGGGATGTCATCCGCGAGCTGAATGAATACAAGCCGGACGTGCTCTGTTTCCGGCGGAACTGCCTGGTGCGCATGGCTCTTTACGCGAAGAAACACGGGATGACCATCTATAAGCCGAAGCTGTACACGCCGGTCAGCGAGATGGTCGATGATGTGACGCGGAACATCCTGACAGAAGCCTTTGGCGACGGGCTCTTTGACGCCTACGGAAGCTCGGAGACCGGCAGTATCGCCGTCCTGCTCCCCGGCGCCGACCTCTTCTACATCCACAGCGATACGCACGTCGTTAATATCTATGACGATGATGATCAGCTGGCCAATGATGGCCGCGTGATCGTCACCACGCTTTTCAAGAAGGACTTCCCGTTCATTAACTATGAGATCGGTGACCGGGCTTCCTCCGTAACGCTGGACGGCGTGAGATATATCAAAAGCATTCAGGGCCGGGTCAATGACCTTGTCCGGCACGAGAACGGCCCCGAGACCTCGGCGCTCTATCTGATGAAGATACCGAACGGCATCACAGGCATCGCGCAGTTTAAGTTCATCCAGGAATCCTGGCATGACATGAGGGTTCAGCTGGTCGCAGACCCTGACAATCATGAGCATACCCGGAAGGACATCGAGGAGTTCATCGCACAGAAGATGGCGGAGCTCTTCGGCGACGAATTCCGGCTGATCTTTGACTGGATGGATGTGATCCCGCCCGACAAGAACGGCAAGATGCGCTGCTTCGCCTGCGAGATAAGTGAGATAGAAAATCTTTGATTTTCGTAATCGAACTTATGCAAAGCAGTGCATTAGCACAGAGTAATTCGTGTATCAGCCGGGGGCAGATACTTTTTGCCCCCGGCAGCATAGAGGATGCAGATACATAACGAGGAGAGACAGAGAGCAATGATCAAGTTCAACATACCGCCTTACACGGGCCGGGAAGAGACATATATGATGGAGGCCGTCAGATCCCAGAAGATCTGCGGAGACGGTGAATTTACGAAGAAATGCAGCCGGTGGATCGAGGAGAAGACCGGGACAGCCAAAGCTCTGCTGACCACCTCCTGCACTCATGCGACCGAGATGGCCGCGCTGCTCGCGGACATCCAGCCGGGCGATGAGGTGATCATGCCCTCCTATACCTTTGTATCGACGGCGGACGCCTTCGTCCTGCGCGGGGCCACGGTCGTCTTCGTTGATATCCGTCCGGATACCATGAATATTGATGAGAACCTCATCGAGGAAGCCATCACCGCGAAGACCCGCGCCATCGTGCCGGTCCATTACGCCGGGGTGTCCTGTGAAATGGATCAGATCATGGAGATCGCCCATAAGTATCATCTCTGCGTCATCGAGGATGCGGCCCAGGGCGTCATGTCTTCCTATAAGGGCCAGGCGCTGGGAACCATCGGCGACTTCGGCTGCTACAGCTTCCATGAGACCAAGAACTACAGCATGGGCGAGGGCGGCGCGATCCTGATCAAAGATCCCGCGGCCGTGGAGCGGGCGGAGATCATCCGCGAGAAGGGGACGAACCGCAGTAAGTTCTGGCGCGGGGAGATTTCCAAATACACCTGGGTAGACCTTGGCTCCTCTTATCTGCCGAGCGATCTGAATGCGGCCTACCTCTGGGCGCAGCTCGAGGTAGCGCAGGAGATCTATGACGACCGCATGCACAGCTGGGAGCTGTACCGCGAACAGCTCAGTGATCTTGCAGCATCTGGAGCCATCGAGCTGCCCGTCATCCCCGAAGGCTGCATCCATAATGCACATATGTTTTATATCAAAGCCGCCGATCTGAAGGAGCGGACTGAGCTAATCGCCTGGCTGAAGGAAGCAGGCATTTCCGCGGTCTTTCATTACCTGCCTCTGCACACGGCGCCGGCCGGTGAGAAATTCGGCCGTTTTCACGGAGAAGATGTCTACACCACTAAGGAAAGCGACCGGCTGCTGCGCCTTCCCATGTACTACGGACTGACCGAGGCGGATGTGACCGCTGTCTGTAACCGCATCAAAGAGTTTTATGCAGGAGGGCACGCACAATGATCTCCGTCGTGATCCCGTGCTACAATTCAAGCCGTACGATCCGCAAGGTTGTCACACTGACCGCGGAAGAACTGGAGAGACTTGGCTATCCGGAGTACGAATTCATTCTCGTGGACGACTGCTCTCCGGATGACGGCGCCACCGCTAAGGTGCTGCGGGAGCTGAGCCGCACGACTGACTGCGTGAAGGCTGTTCTGCTGGCTCACAATGCCGGACAGCACAACGCGATCATGGCCGCGTTAAACTACGCCACAGGCGATACGATCATCGGCATGGACGACGACATGCAGACGCATCCGTCGCAGCTGGGAAAGCTTCTGACCGAGTTCGAGAAGGGATATGATCTGGTTTACGGCTATTATCCAGAGAAGAAACACAGCGGCTTCCGGAATTTCGGCAGCTATATCAATTATATTTCCTCCCGGATCCTGATCGGCAAGCCCAGGTGGCTGCGCTCTTCAAGCTACTGGGTCATCCGTAAATTCGTCCGCGATTATGTGATACAATACAAAGGGGCCTACGCCTATACGCAGGGACTGTTCCTGCGAACCACCAGGAATATCAGCTGTATTCCGATCGAACATTTCGAACGCGAGGTGGGCAAGTCAAACTATACGTTTAAGAAACTCGTGCGCCTCTGGTCGAACATCATCGGATTCTCGGTCGTGCCGCTCCGGCTGGCCACCTATGTGGGCTATGTGTTCTCGGCGCTGGGAATCCTCGGCGCTCTGTTTGTCGTCATCCGCCGCCTGCTGGTCCCTACCATGGCGATCGGCTGGCCGTCGATGATGGCCGCCATCTGCTTTTTCTCCGGCATCAACCTTCTGTTCATGGGGCTGATCGGTGAATATGTGGGGCGGATGTTCCTGGGAATGAACCGGAATCCGCAGTATGTCGTCCGGGAAACATGCGGGATAGAGAGGAAAGAAAAAGGAAATGAAAAAGCAGAAAAAACTGATGATCCTGGGAGCGGGAATCTATCAGCTGCCGCTGATTGAGACAGCCCGGCAGATGGGGCTGTATACCATCGTCGTCAGCATCCCCGGAAACTATCCGGGCTTTGCCGCCGCCGACAAGGTCTACTATGAAAACACCGTCGATTCAGAAAAGATTCTGGAGATCGCACGCGCGGAACAGATCGACGGCATCCTCACGGCGGGGACCGACGTCGCCGTCATCACGATCGGGAAGGTCTGCGACGAACTCGGTCTGACCGGCCTCAGCTACGAAGCGGCTAAAAACGCTTCCAATAAATTCCTGATGAAGGAGAAATATGAAGCTGCCGGTGTGCGCACGGCCCGCTTCCGCCGCGTGGCGATCAATGAGGCGGATCTCGCCGGGAAGCTGGCGGGTCTCCGGCTGCCGCTGATGTTCATGGCGGTGGACACCTCGGGAAGCCGCGGTATCATGAGAGTAGATGACGAAGAGCATTTTGCCGCGGCGCGGGAAAATGTTCTCGCGAACACCCGGCTTGATTATTACATCGTCGAAGAATTCATCGACGGAGAAGAATTCGGCGCGCAGGCTTTTATCCGGAACCATGAGCTCCAGTTCGTTCTGCCGCACGGAGATTACGTCTTCCACGGCGACACCGGCGTCCCGGCCGGGCATTTCGCCCCGTTCGGGCAGAGCGAAGAGGTGATCGAGGATACCCGCCGCCAGCTTGCCGGGGCTGCCGCTGCCCTTGGCATCGATCACTGCGCGATCAACGCCGACTTCATCCTGTCAGACGGCAAGGTCTACGTGCTGGAAATCGGCGGACGCTCCGGCGCCACCTGCCGCGCCGAGCTGGTCTCGATCAATTACGGCTACAATTATTATGAGAAAATGATCCGCGCGGCGCTCGGAGAAGAGGTCTCCTTTGCCAGCGAGATGGCCGTTCCCAATGCCAGCAAGCTGCTGATGAGCGACCGCACCGGCGTCATCACCTCGATTCAGAATGAAAATACCGTCGGCGGAAATCTCTGCGAGATTCATTTTGATTACGGTGTTGGAGATTCCGTACGGAAGTTCCACGTCGGACCGGACCGGATCGGGCATGTGATCACGAAGGGAAGTACGCTGGCTGAAGCCGAAGAAGCGCTTGAGCAGGCGCTGCAGAAGATAAAGATATCCGTTTCATGACACGACAGCAGCCTTCAGGCATCTTCCATTCCATCAGAAAGCCCTGGATCAGGAACTAAGATGCTGCAATACCCGGAAAAGACCTTTCGCAGCCCTGCGCATTCAACGGCGAGGTATAGACTCAGTCTATACCTCGCTATGTATTTCGCGTATTGGACAGAAATGTTCCACGTCCCGTATAATAAGACCAATCAAAGAAAAGCTATAGTAAACGGCCATGCGGCCAAGATTAAGGAGGACAATGAAATGTCAGATATTCGCGATTCTAAAAACTGGAGCTTTGAGACGAGACAGCTGCACATCGGGCAGGAGCAGGCGGATCCCGCGACGGACGCACGGGCGGTACCCATCTATGCCAGCACGTCGTTCGTCTTTCACAATTCACAGCATGCGGCGGACCGCTTCGGCCTGCGCGATGCGGGCAATATCTATGGGAGACTGACGAATCCCACGGACAGTGTCTTCGAAGAGAGAATCGCCTCTCTGGAGGGCGGCTCGGCCGCGGTGGCTACGGCCTCCGGCGCGGCAGCCATCGAATATGCTTTCCTGGCTCTGGCCAAAAGCGGCGAGCACATCGTGGCCTCGAAAACCATTTACGGCGGCACCTACAACCTGCTGGCGCACACGCTGCCGCTGACCTCCGGCATCACCACCACCTTCGTAGATCCGGACGAGGAAGGCTCCTTTGAAGCGGCGATCCAGGAGAACACCAAAGCTCTCTTCATCGAGACTCTCGGAAACCCCAATTCCAACATCATTGACATCGAGGCGGTCGCGCAGATTGCGCACAAACATGGAATTCCGCTGGTCATCGACTCGACCTTCGCCACACCCTATCTGGTACGGCCCATTGAGTACGGCGCGGACATCGTCGTTCACTCCGCCACCAAGTTCATCGGCGGGCACGGCACTGCGATCGGCGGCGTCGTTGTCGACGGCGGCACCTTCGACTGGAAGGCCTCCGGCCGCTATCCGTGGATCTCGGAGCCGAATCCCAGCTACCACGGCATCTCCTTCGCCGAGGCGGCCGGCCCGGCGGCCTTCGCCACCTATATCCGGGCCATCCTGCTGCGGGATACCGGCGCGACGCTCTCCCCGTTCCACGCCTTCCTCTTCCTCCAGGGACTGGAGACCCTCTCCCTGCGGGTAAGCAAGCATGTAGAAAACGCTCTGAAGATCGTGGAGTATCTGGACAAACATCCCCAGGTAGAGGCGGTTCACCATCCGTCCCTCCCCAGCGAACCCAGCCATGCGCTGTATGAGAAGTATTTCCCGAACGGCGGCGGCTCCATCTTTACCTTCGAAATTAAGGGAGATGCTGAGACAGCGAAGAAATTCATCGACAACCTGCCCATCTTCTCCCTGCTGGCCAACGTGGCCGACGTGAAATCCCTCGTGATCCACCCGGCCAGCACGACCCACTCCCGGCTCACGGACGAAGAGCTGCTGGACCAGGGCATCCGGCCGAACACCATTCGCCTCTCCATCGGCATCGAAAACGCGGACGACCTGATCGCCGCCCTCGACACAGCCTTCGAGGCAGTACGGTAACAGGCAGACAGAAAATATTGTACCCCGGCACCTGAGAACCAGAGGCCGGGGTGTTTTTCGTGTTAAACACTAAAAACCTATAGTGTCCACACTTATGGCTGCATCATAGCACCCGATACTTCACCAGATCCTTCGCCAGAGCCAGCCCTTCCCGGACAAGGAAGTGCAGCTGCATGACCGAGTGCGATTCGGCCGCGATGCCGGACACCTGCGAGAATCCGGCGCACCGAGCCAGCATCGTCCCTCGGTAGACGTGGAAATTGTTAGTGACGATGCCCACGAAGACATCGGTGGAGCCGATCAGCTCCCGGCTGAAGGTCAGGTTCTCCCAGGTGCTGGTGGAAGTCTCCTCCAGGATCAGACGACTCCCGTCAATCCCCCTCTCCGTCAGCCACTCATACATGGCCTCCGCTTCGGTCAGATTCTCGCCAGATCCCTGGCCGCCGGAGAGGACCGCCTGCGTGTCCGGATTCTCCTCCAAATAGGCCTTCGCACTTTCAAGCCGCGCCTCCAGAGCCACGCTGACCGTATCGCCCCGCACCTGTGCGCCGAGAACGATAATATAATCAAGATTCTCTTCTCCCGTGGCAAACATCTGCGAGGCGATCAGCATCTCCATCACGGCAAATACCAGAACACCCAGCAGAAGAACGCCGGAGGCAGCGAGCTTCAGTCCCCGGGGCAGATGAAAAAGCAGATGTCCTGCTTTTCTCTGGTGCACGGTCAGCGCCCACACCGTCAGAAAGACACCGAGCACCGGCCAGATGCCGAGAAAAGACGCGCCAAAACCGGCATAAAGGCCGCACACGACAAAATATATAAAACAAAAAACTCCTGCCGCTCCCAGGATCCATTCCATCGTTCGTATTCCTCCTTCAAGAATGGCCGCCGGAGATTCCTCCCCGACGGCCATTCTGCCGCATTGTATCTCTCTGTCTGTTCCGCGTCAGGATTCCGTCTACTCGAACAGCTCCCGGATGAAGTTGAACAGCTCGTCCTCCTCCTTGAAACGAACCAGATACATATAATCGCCCATAGCGCTGGAAAGCGCCTCCGGCACAGGGCCCTCCTGGCAGATGTTGGCGCCGTATTTCGCCATGATCTCCTCGTGGCTGCGGCGGAATGTATGCTCCTTCCGGCGGCTGCCGAAGCCGCAGTAATAGTGCTCGCCGCCCTGCCCATAGAGGGAACTGTCGTACGTCACCATATCCGCCCAGATCTTATACACATCGGTGCTGTTAGCAAAATTATGCATGTCAGGGCTGACGCCGCCGGAGGGACGCATGTTCACCTCCAGGCCGACGATGTCGCCCTTCTTCCCCAGGCCCTCCTGGTCCTCCTGCAGCCGGAAGAATTCCAGATGCACGAAACGGCTCTTCACCTCGAAGGCGGCAATCGTGCGCCGTCCCGCGTCCCGCACATCGTCGGGCAGGTTCTTCACCATATAGAAGAAGCAGTTGTCCTGATCGTTGACGATATCCATGATATTCATCGGAGAGACATTGCCGGACTCGAAGATCGGATGCCCCTCGCTGTCGATGATCGCATCGTAGGAGCAGACCACGCCGCGCACCAGTTCCTCCATGATGTAGGGGACATCGATCGGACGCTCGAAGAAAGCTGTGAGTTCTGCCTCATTTTCAATACGATGCGTGTCGCTGGCACCCACACCGTTGTCCGGCTTGACGATGACAGGATAGCCGACCTCCTCGGCGAAGGTTTTCGCCGCCAGCAGCGTGCTGACTATCAGATAGCGGGCCGTAGGAATCCCGGCCTTCTTATAGTAAGCCTTCATGGCCGATTTATACTTGACCTTCTTCATGTCCGAGGTCTGGAAACCGGTCGTCACATGGAAATCCGTCCGCAGCGCCGCATCCTGTTCCAGCCAGTACTCGTTATTGCTCTCGATCCAGTCGATGCGGCCGTATTTGAAGGCAAAGAAGGCCACCGCCCGGTAGACCGCGTCGTAATCCTCCAGCGAGTCTACCTTGTAATACTCGTTCAGAGATCCCCGGCACTCCGGTGTCAGCTCCCCGTAGGGGCAATCGCCGATGCCCAGAACATTCACGCCGTTCTTCTTCAGCTCCTCACAGAAATGATAATAATTCGTGGGAAAATTCGGTGAGATAAAAATAAAATTCATGGTTTCCTCTCCTTATAAATGTAATGATACAACGTATGCCGCAAATCGCATGACACACCGGGTTAACTGATAGGAACAGATTCCGCATCGGCACAGGCATCGTTGAATGTCCGTGTTGTTCGTTATGAACGCCATCCAAACAAATCCAGCAGCGCTGAAGCGCTCTCCTCTACTCGTCCAGCAACCAGGGCAGGAAATACTCGGTCTGACGGTACCACCAGGGCCAGTCATGGTTCACATCATAGCCCCAGTAATCCACCCAGACAGGAAGATTCCGACGCTTCACGACCTCATCCAGCCGCCCGGTGGACTCGATCATCGGGCCTTCCCAGGCGCCCTGTCCCACGCAGATGACACATTTGCCATGGCGGTAACGCTCCATCCAGGGATGATCGTCCGGCATTTCGTTCAGGAACTCCGCCGGAGAATTGTTGTAGGTCAGATCGTCATGGTAATCACCCATCATCCCCTTCGTATCATACATCCCGCTCAGGGACAGATTCCGGTCGAACAGATCGGGCCGCCGGAAATACAGATTCCCCGCGTGATAGGCTCCCATGCTGCAGCCGAAGGTCATGATGCCCGGCCCCGCATTCCAGACGCCGCGCCGGTCATTGAGCTCATGAATCCGCGGCACCAGCTCCTCCGTGATATACAGAAACCACCGCTCATGCTGCTCCATACGGGCCCGGACGTCGCCGCCCTCATTCGACCAGGTCTCCCCATCAATCGTATCTGCGGAAAAGACCTGAATCTCCCCCTCCTCGATCCGCCCGGCCAGCACATCCGACATATGAAAATCCTCAAAGTCAAAAAACGTCCGTTCTGACAGGGGATAAACAACACCGGCTTCCCGGCGTACCCGTAGACCTTGAACTCCATCTCCCGGTTCAGATAGCCGCTGTACTCTTTGAAATACATGCTCTGCATCTCTCCTCTTCCTCCCGTTTCTTCTTCTTGCCGGCCTTCTCCACGCCGTCGTTACTTTAAAGCAATAAAGCAGCTCCAGCACACAGCCGTTCCGAAGTCTGTCTCCTCTTACTCCTGCAGCCCCAGATGACGCAGGAAAATGGGCACCTGCCGTTCCCAGGACGCCTCCGAATGGGTTCCTCCCGGCACGATCCGCATGCAGGCCGAGCAGTCCTTCTCCAACAGCGTCCGGTAGACCCGCTCCAGACCCCGGAGCATCCGCTGCCGGTTGTGATTGCCCAGTCCCCGGGAACCATAGTCCATATAAACGCGGTTATTTTGCTCCATGGGACAGTTGCGGATACCCTCCACCAGATTTTTCGGCGCCACCCAGATGCTGGGAGAGAGCGCCGCCGCCATAGAAAAAATCTGATTATAAGCGGTCACCGCATAGAGGGACATGAGACCTCCCATCGAGCTGCCGGCGATCGCCGTGTACTCCCGCTCCGGCTGCGTGGGAAAATGCGCGTCCACCGCCGGCTTCAGCTCGTTCACGATCCAGTCCATCGTGAGATTTCCCTGCCCGCGAATCCGCCCGGTCCCGGCCATGCGCGCGTCGAAGGGCGAATACTCTTCCAGACGCCGGTTTCCCTGGTGGTTGCATTCCACACCCACAATAATCAGCGGCAGCGCCTGTTCCTCCAGATAGTCCTGCATCCTCCAGCTCCTGCCGTAGGTCGCTGTCTCATCCAGGAATACATTATGTCCGTCAAACATATACAGCACCGGATACCGGTCCCCGGACTCCTCCGCCTCTTCGGGAAGCCAGATAAAGAGCCTCCGCGGCGTCTCCCCCGACAGAACCGGTATCGTGATCTCCTCCTGAATCAGCATTTTCATGCCTCCCTGCTCGTACTCCTCTCTATCTTACACGTTCCGATGAGAAAATTCTACTGTTTTTTCCTTTTGCCTGAAAATTCCCACTGTGCAGCCTGGCCCGGCGGGCAAAAAAGACCGGCCGGAACCAGACAGCGCGTTGAGGTTCCTTTTTACAGCAAACTGTGCTAAGATGCAACTATGGAAAACAAAGATTTCCGATTCTCGGAGCTTTCAGAAGGGAGAAAAAGATATGGAGAAACAAACCGCCGCTCTGATGGCCGCCATGATCCGCTACGACCGCGGGGACACACCGCGCATCCAGCATTTTGTGAAGGTCCATGACCTGGCCGCTGCGATCGGCGTCCTGGAAGGAATCGACGATGAAACACAGCATATTTTAGAGACAGCTGCCGTCCTGCATGACATCGGCATCCACGTAAGCGAAGAAAAATACGGCTCCAGTTCAGGGCATTACCAGGAGATTGAGGGACCGGCCGAGGCGGAGAAGCTGCTCCGGGAGCTCGGCGGATATTCCGAGGCGGAGATTGAACGCGTCAAATATCTGATCGGGCATCACCATACCTATAAGGATATAGATGGAATGGATTACCAGATTCTGGTCGAGGCGGATTTTCTGGTGAATCTCTATGAAAGCTCTTCCGACGCGCACGCGATCGCAGCGGCGCGAAAGAACATCTTCCGCACGGTCACCGGACTGCAGTTTCTTGACGATATGTTTGCAGCACGGGAGAAGTAAGACTTCCGCCCCGGTACCATACTTATCTGAAAAGCCGAATTTGTCTTGTCACCTGTAAACTTTCCTGCCAAAATCCCGCATAAATCGGTTGTGCGGGAAAAAAATCGTGGTATAATGTCTGTAATATTTGCGGGCGGCAGCCTGGTGCCTCCGCCCCACAAAGGAGAACCCCATCTTATGAGCAAACGAAATCTGACCCTGCTGACCGACTTATACGAGCTGACGATGATGCAGGGCTATTATGAGCAGAAATTTAACGAAACCGTCGTTTTTGACGCCTTTTACCGCAGCAATCCCAGCGGCAGCGGCTACGCGATCTGCGCGGGCCTTGCGCAGATCATCGAGTATGTTGAGAACCTCCACTTCACGGACGGAGACATCGAGTATCTGCGGTCTCTGGGCATTTTCCGTGAGGATTTCCTGGATTATCTGGCGCATTTCCGCTTCACGGGCGATATCTACGCGATTCCAGAGGGAACCGTGGTCTTCCCCAATGAGCCGCTGGTTAAAATCGTCGCTCCTGTCATGGAAGCGCAGCTGCTGGAACCCGCTCTTCTGAATATCATCAATCATCAGTCCCTGATCGCCACCAAGGCCTCCCGCGTCGTTTATGCGGCGGAAGGCGACGGCATCATGGAGTTCGGTCTGCGCCGGGCGCAGGGTCCTGACGCGGGCATCTATGGCGCCCGCGCGGCGGTGATCGGCGGCTGCATCGGCACCAGCAACGTTCTGGCGGGTCAGTTGTTCGATATTCCCGTGAAAGGCACGCACGCCCACAGCTGGATCATGAGCTTCGACGATGAGCTGACAGCTTTTCGTGCCTACGCGCATCTCTATCCCTCGGCCTGCATCCTGCTGGTCGATACCTACAACACCCTGAAGAGCGGCGTGCCCCACGCCATCCAGGTCTTCCAGGAAATGCGTGACGCCGGGATTCCTTTAAGCTATTATGGTATCCGTCTGGACAGCGGCGACCTGGCCTATCTCTCCAAAGAGGCCCGGAAGATGCTGGACGAGGCGGGCTTCACGGACGCGGTCATTTCCGCCTCCTGCGACCTGGACGAATATCTGATCGCCAGCCTGAAGGATCAGGACGCCGCCATCACCTCCTGGGGTGTGGGAACGAACCTGATTACCAGCAAGGACTGCCCGGCCTTTGGCGGTGTCTACAAGCTGGCCGCTATCTACGACCGCCAGACGGACACCTATGTGCCGAAGATCAAGCGCTCCGAGAATTCAGAGAAGATCACCAACCCGGGAAATAAGATTATCTATCGTATTTATAAAAAATCCACCGGCAAGATCATCGGCGACCTGCTGGCGCTTCACGACGAGGTCTTCGTCGAAGACCACAACCTGATGATCTTCGACCCGGTCCACACCTGGAAGAAGACCTATCTGGACGCGGGCACCTTCACGCTGCGGAAGCTCCTGGAACCCGTCTTCCGGAACGGCGAGTGCGTCTATACCAACCCCAGCGTCATGGAGATCCGCGAGATCTGCCGCCAGGAGCAGGATACGCTGTGGGATGAAACTCGACGTTTCGCCAACCCTCATGAGGTGTACATGGATCTGTCTCGGAAGCTGTTTGACATGAAGTATCACCTGCTGGACAACCTGAACGAGATCAACGAGGAGGCTGATCAATGAGAACCGTCCTGTCTCTGACCCTTGTCATCCTCTTTCTGGTGCCTGTTGGCATCCCGCTGCTGTTCATCGAGTGGATCATCGGGAAATTCAATCCCTCCCTGAAGGATCGCAGCAGCCTCGCTGCCGTCCAGTTCATCCTCCGGGGCGTGCAGTGGTTTTCCGGCATTCAGCTCACCGTGATCGGCCGGGAAAATGTTCCGGACGACCGCCCGGTGCTCTACGTCAGCAATCACCGCAGCTATTTCGATATCATCATCGGCTACTGCGAGGTGAAGGGGCTCTGCGGCTTTGTCGCCAAGAAAGAGTTTCTCAAGATTCCTCTGCTCTCCCACTGGATGGCTCGCCTCCACTGCCTCTTCCTGGACCGGGAGAACATGCGGGAGGGTATGAAGACTATCCTCGCCGCTATCGACCTGATCAAAAACGGCGTCTCCATCTGGATCTGCCCGGAAGGAACACGCAACCACGGCGAGGAACTGCTTCCCTTCAAAGAAGGCAGCTTCAAGATCGCCGAGAAGGCCGGCTGCCCGATCATCCCGGTGGCCTTCACCCATACTGACGAAGCTCTGGAGACGCATTTCCCCTGGATTCACCCCTGTGCGGTGACCGTGGAATTCGGCGCACCCATCGAGACAGCCACGCTGGATCGGGCCGCGAAAAGGGAGTTGCCTGCGAGGACACAGCAGGTCGTGGAGGAAATGTATCGTAAGAACCTGTAAGTAGCAAAATGATTTTTTCCAGTCTATGACCAGAGAGCTTTCTCTCTGGTTTTTTTGATATTCTGGAGTGTGTCATGCATTTTATAGCTTATGTCCTACTCGTCCTGTGTCCTGAAAATCTGCGAGGAAGATGTTCCATAGTCGAACGAAAGCGTTGCTTCACAGACGAATTCAGGTTATAATATTGTCGTGCTTACAAACACAAACGAGGAGAAAACGACATGAAAAACAACCTGAAAAGCCTGACGGCATTGCTTCTGGCGCTGTTCATGACAATGAGTCTGTTCTCGACCACGGCCTGGGCAGCGACGGAGACGGACGGAGACACAACCGTCACGACCGATGACTCCACACTGGAACTGGAAGGGAGCAGCGATGTCGGAGACCTGATTGCCGACGCCCTGAGCGAAACCGGCGAAGAAACATCGGAGGAGAACTACATCTGTGAGGTGGAGGTGGAGGATGCCACCGCTGCCGTCACTTACAACATCTCGGAGGCATCCATCGAGGCTGACGTCGTAGTGGCCATTTTTGATGAGGACACCCAGCAGATGCTGGCCTCCGGCACCACCACGGTCAGCAGCGACGACGACAGCTGCACTGTCACCATCGAGGGAACTATCCCGGATTATTTTCTTGTCACGGCCTACCTGCTGGAGGCGGACACCCACCAGCCCCTGAGCGCGGAGTATACCAGCCAGCTCTACACCGAGGAAATGCAGAACTTCCTGGCCAAAACCACGGAGGACTTTGAAGAGAATCAGGTTCTGAATCTGGACGACGACACCACCACAAACTTCCTCGTTTACAGCGAAGATACCGTCGTGACCGATGAAGCGAGCAGCAACGCCATCGTCACCGATAACGGCGACAGTACCTACACCATTACCGACGCCGACGAGACCTTCACCGGTTTACAGGAGGGAGACACTTTCTCCTATACATATGAGGACGGAACGGTGCTGATCGTCAAGGTGGCATCTGTAGTTGTGGATGGAACCACAGTCACCATTACGGAGGACGAGGACACCGACCTCTCCGACGTGTTCGACTATGTAAAAATCGAAGCGGACAGCAACGGAGGCTCTCCGACAGTGAGCGGAACCGAAGACGTCGTGACCTATTAGGGAGAGTCTGTCTCCGTCCGCGGCTTCGGCGCTGCTTGGTCATTTAGCGGAACTCTCTGCTGGAT
>JAJQDL010000009.1:2954-14368 GCA_021202235.1 Lachnospiraceae bacterium | reverse complement strand
CGCCCTGATCGTCGGCGGCGGCATCGGCGTGCCTCCGCTGCTGGAGCTGGCCAGACAGCTTCCAGGTGAGAAGACGCTGGTCATGGGCTATCGGAGTCAGACCTATCTGGAGGACGAACTGCGGCAGGCGGCGCCCCTCTGTATCGCCACGGAGGATGGCAGCCGCGGCACGAAGGGCAATGTCCTCGATGCCATCCGTGAAAATGCCCTGACTGCTGACGTGCTCTATGCCTGCGGGCCGCTGCCGATGCTGCGTGCGCTGAAGCAGTATGCGGAGGAAGAGGGCCTGGAGGCCTGGCTCTCTCTGGAAGAGAAGATGGCCTGCGGCATCGGCGCCTGCCTGGCCTGTGTCTGCTCCTCGACGGAGAAGGATGCACATTCGCAGGTCAACAATAAGAGAATCTGCGTGGAGGGGCCTGTGTTCAACGCCCGGGAGGTGGACCTGTGAATATGAAAGTGAATCTGGCCGGTGTGGAACTCAATAATCCTGTGATGACGGCCTCCGGCACCTTCGGCTCCGGCATGGAATTCGCGGAGCTCCTGGATCTGAATCAGTTGGGCGCGGTCGTCACCAAGGGTGTAGCCAGCGTTCCCTGGCCCGGCAATCCGACGCCGCGCATCGCTGAGACGACCGGCGGCATGCTCAATGCCATTGGCCTGCAGAACCCGGGTATTGAGACCTTTATCGAGCGCGACCTGAGATTCCTGGAGGCTTACCCTGAGACCCGGGTGATCGTCAACGTCTGCGGGAAGACAACAGAGGGGTATCTCGATGTGGTGGAGCGTCTGGCCGATGAGAAGCGGGTCGATCTGCTGGAGATCAATATTTCCTGCCCGAATGTAAAAGAGGGCGGCATCGCCTTCGGCCAGGATCCGAAGGCCGTGGAGGCTATCACCCGGGCCGTGAAGGAGCGGGCACGCCAGCCGGTGATCATGAAGCTGAGCCCCAATGTGACTGATATCACGGTCATGGCGCGGGCCGCCGAGGCCGGAGGAGCCGATGCGATCTCTCTGATCAATACGCTGACCGGCATGAAGTTCGATATCAACCGGCGCACCTTCGCGCTGGCGAACCGCACCGGTGGCCTGTCCGGACCCGCCATTCATCCGATCGCTGTGCGCATGGTTTATCAGGCGGCGCACGCTGTCTCCATTCCCGTGATTGGTATGGGAGGCATTGCCTCCGCGGAGGACGCCATCGAATTCCTCATGGCCGGAGCGACAGCCGTCTCCGTGGGTACGGCGAATTTCCACAATCCTGCGGTGACGCTGGAGGTCATCGAGGGGATAAGGGATTATATGGAGCGGTTCGGGTTTGACGAGGTGGGGCAGATCCGGCTGGAGGAGTGAAAAATGCAATACGGCGTCTGTGTAAATATGCTGCTGAAAGAAGGGGAAGGGGCGGGTATGGAACTGGCCTCCTGTCTGAACACGATAGGCTTCGCTTATATCGAACTTCCTCGGAACCGAATCTGTCAGTTGGAGAAGGCGGAATTTGAACGACAGGCGGAAGAGGTGGGGCGAACCGCCCTGCCCTGTCGCTGCTGCAACGATTTCATGCCTGCCTCTTTTCAGATTGTGGGGGACGATCTGACGCCGCAATCGGTTCTGCAGGAGTATCTTGCAAATGCATTAGAACGACTTGCCCGGCTGGGAGCCAGGCTTACGGTCTTTGGAAGTCCCTGGTCCCGCGGATGCCCGGATGGCTTCCCCGGAGAAAAAGCCTGGGACCAGATAGCGGATTTTCTTCGCATGGTGGGAGAAATGGCGGAACCCTATGGTGTAATCGTTGCTGTCGAGCATAACAATCACAGCGAGACGAATACCCTGAACCATTTTTCAGATGTGGTGAAAATGGTCCGGACTGTGAATCATCCGAATGTACGGGCACTATGCGATTATTATCATCTTCGCTTTGAGGGAGATTCCCCGTACATTCTGCAGGACGGAGGGAATCTTCTGGTGCATACGCATATTGCACAGCTGAAAGATCGGGGATTCCTGACAGATCTAAACGAAGAACCGGTACTGTGCGCCTATGCGGAGACATTGCACAGAATTGGTTATGAGGGCGGTGTGAGTGTGGAAGCGCGGCCGACGCATCCGGAAAGCTGGGAGGCGGAGGCGGCAGTCACTTTGAGCAACCTGAAACAGATATTTAAAAGCTGAGGAGAGGATTGCTTCATGAAATGGTCTACCAAATACCTGAAGATTTTCTGTAACCTGCTGACGGCAGGGATCATACTGTGGGCATTTTTCTTCCTGCTTCCGCGGGTGCTGCGGTATTTTGCGCCCTTCGTGGTCGGCTTTGTACTGTCTCTGATCGCCAACCCGATCGTACATTTCCTCGAGAACAGGATACGCATCAAGAGGAAATACGGCTCTGCAGTTTTGATCTCTCTGGTGATTGCACTGCTGATCCTGGCCTGTTATGGTCTGGGAAGTGCTCTGGCGGCTGGGCTGCGCAGCTTTATGGACTATCTGCCGACTATGACGAGCAACGCCGGGAACGATCTCTCGACGGCGGCCGGTTCCCTGCAGGAGATCTTTGACCGGATTCCTCTGCTGCAGGGGATCGACCTGAATGGGATCGGAGAGGTCGTGGGAAATTTTGTCAACAACCTGATCAGCGGCAGCAGCGGGAGCGGCAGTCTTTATACACTCACAGAGATCGTAAAGCGTCTGCCGGATATTCTCATTGGCACGGTGATGGGGCTGCTGGCGACGTATTTCTTTATTGCTGACCACGACCGGATGCAGGCCTGGCTGCGGGAGCAGCTTCCGGAGTCTCTGCGGACGCGGATTTCCTCTCTGTATCAGCAGGTCATCGGTGTGGTGGTGGGCTATTTCAAGGCGCAGTTTAAGATCATGGGTGTGATCTATATAATTCTCCTGGTCGGTCTGATGCTCCTGCGCATCAAATTTGCCTGGCTGATCGCCTTCGGAATTGCGTTCCTCGATATGCTGCCGGTCTTCGGCACCGGCACCGTGCTGATTCCCTGGGCCGTCGTCGAGGTCTTCCTGGGAAATTACGGCTTCGCGCTGGGTCTGATTCTGATCTACGTGATCGCGCTGGTCGTGCATCAGGGCATTCAGCCCGCGATGGTGGGCGGAACCATCGGTATGGATTCGTTCCTGACGCTGTTCTTCATGTATATCGGTTATCGGGTCAATAGTGTGCTGGGGATGATTCTGGCGATTCCCATCGGCATGATTCTGATCAATCTGTACAAGGCAGGCGCCTTCGATGCCTGGATCTGGTGCGTGAAGGAGATCGTCCATGATTTCAACGAATTCCGGCGGATCGACCGGAAGGAATAAGAATGGCGAGACGGAACGTTGGAGAGAAATATTGAAAAATATTCCTTGTCGTGATACCATAAACGATAATGATACAAGGGAAATAAAAATAAGGTCATGAATGGAACTTTAGCCCCGGATATGTCCTGTGGGTGTTGGCTCCTGTTCATGATGCTCTGTGTATGCGTAAAAACAGACAGGAGGACGTGAACCCCATGGAACAGTACAAGCAGGAATTTATTGAATTTATGGTGGACTGTCAGGTGCTGCGCTTCGGCGACTTTGTCACGAAGAGCGGACGGCAGACACCGTTTTTTGTGAATACGGGCTTTTACCGCACCGGCGCGCAGCTGGCGAAGCTGGGAGAATATTATGCCAAAGCGATCGCGGAAAAGTACGGTACGGAGTTTGATGTGCTCTTCGGGCCGGCCTATAAGGGAATTCCTCTGAGTGTGACCACCTGTGTGGCGCTCAGTGAGAAATATGGCGCGGACATCCGCTATTGCTCCAACCGCAAGGAGATCAAGGACCACGGGGACAAGGGCATTCTGCTCGGGAGTCCGATCGGCGACGGAGACCGGATCGTCATCATCGAGGATGTGACGACGGCGGGAACCTCCATCGGTGAGACGATGCCGATCCTGAAGGCACAGGGACAGGTGGATGTCTTAGGGTTGGTCGTATCCGTGGACCGTATGGAACGGGGCCAGGGAGAGAAGAGTGCCCTGGAGGAGATCCATGAGAAATATGGGATGGAGACTACCGCGATTGTCACGATGGCTGAAGTGGTGGAGCATCTGTATAACCGGCCGTATAAGGGGCAGGTGATCATTGATGATGCTATGAAGGCCGCGATCGACCGCTATTATGAAAAATATGGAGTTCACTGATGGCAAAGATAAAGTGGAAGCGCACGAAGGACGGGATACAGTTCATTGAAAAGAAGACCTGGGCCGAACGTTTGCAGTCTGTCACTTTCATGCAGGCGGCGCTGAGCCTGTTTGCCCTGGCGATCCTTCTCATCGTCCTCTGTCTGGTCTGGGCTGTTTCCACCAACGGACAGGCCGGCTGGCCGGTGATCCTGGCCGGATTTCTGATTCTTCTGCTCGGCGGCGCTGGTGTGGGTGTGACCTGCTACGGCCATTATTCGGTGGAGGCGGAGAGCAGGATACCCTGGAAGGTGGGACTTTACACGAACGGCGCCGTGGTCGTGCTGATGGCGGCAATTTACATTCTGGGCATTATACTATGAAAGTCCCGGACGGCGTCCAGACAGATGGGCAAGTTTGCTTGCACAGATGTCTGGACATTGGACGGGCTAACCCGTATGAGTATGTAGGCTGATAGGCCGGAATACGAATTCGGGTGCGATGGCGAGAGTGCTGAAAGCACGGAGCCATCGACTTTCATACGTGGTGATGCCCGCAAAGCGGGCATGAGGGCTTACTGAGGAGGCATAAGTTTATTATGAAGAAAATAGGAATCATCGGCGGGGGCCAGCTGGGGAAGATGATGATTCTGGACGGGAAACGTCTGGACACACAGTTCGCAATTCTCGATCCCACGGAGCACTGCCCGGCGCACAGCATCGCCGATCGTCATGTCGTGGCAGATTTCGACGATGTGGATGCCATCCTGCGCATGGCGGAAGATGTGGATGTGGTGACCTACGAATTCGAGCATATCAGTGTGGAGGCGCTGCGCCGTCTGGAGGCGGAAGGGCACAAGGTCTATCCCAGTGCGGAGACCCTGTCCCGGATCCAGAATAAGCTGGTGCAGAAGCGCTGGCTGGCAAAACATGAGATTCCCGTGCCGGTCTTCCGCCCGGTGGACGGCGTCGAAGACATCCATGCGGCGGCGGAGGAATATGGTTATCCGATCATCCTCAAGACATGTACAGGCGGCTATGACGGCAAGGGAAATGCGGTGATCGAAGAGGAGACGGATATTGCCGGAGCGTACGAAGCTCTGGGGGCGGGAAAACTGCCTCTGATGGTTGAGGAGTGCATTGACTTCGAAAAGGAAGTCTCCATCCTGGCCTGCCGCAGTGAGAATGGTGAGATGGCGGTCTTTCCGGTGGCGGAAAATGTACATCACAACAGTATCCTTGACGAAACGACGGTACCGGCTGTGATCTCGGAGGCTTCGGCACGGGAAGCCATGGAGGTGGCGAAAGCCTGCCTGCAGGCTTTTGACGCCTGCGGGATGCTCTGTATCGAGCTCTTTGTCACGCGGGAGGGACATATCCTGGTCAACGAGCTGGCGCCCCGTCCGCACAATTCCGGACACTATACGATCGAGGGCTGCTACACCTCCCAGTACGAGCAACATGTGCGGGCGATCCTGGGGATGCCGCTGGGGAATCCGAACCTGATCCGTCCGACAGCCATGAAGAACCTGATCGGAGACCGGAACGGGCAGGCGGAGCTCACCGGACTGGAGGAGGCGTATCGTTTCCCTAACGTGAAGGTACATATTTATGGAAAAGAGCAGGTAAAGGTCGGGCGCAAGATGGGACACATCACAGCCACGGGAGAGACTCTTGAGGAGGCCCTGGCGGAGGTCCGGGGTGCCCACGCGGCATTGCACATTTGATGATACCAGGGTCGAAAGGTCTTGATCCTGAGATTTGCAGCACGATGAGAAAGCAGCAACAAGAAGAGGAGGACACTATGAAACCTGTCGTAGGAATCATTATGGGAAGCGATTCGGACCTGCCGGTGATGGCAAAGGCCGGTGAGATGCTGGACAAGCTGGGCGTACCGTATGAGATGACGATCGTATCGGCACATCGGACGCCGGACCGTCTGACAGAGTACGCGAAGAGTGCGGCCGGACGCGGCCTCAAGGTGATCGTGGCCGGAGCGGGCGGCGCGGCCCATCTGCCGGGCATGGTAGCGGCTCAGACTGTGCTGCCGGTCATCGGCGTGCCGGTACAGACCAAAGCGCTGGGAGGAGTGGACTCCCTGTACTCCATCGTACAGATGCCTCCGGGCATCCCGGTAGCGACCGTGGCGATCAATGGGGCGCTGAACGCCGGTCTCCTGGCAGCCAAGATCGTGGCCATCGGCGACGCAGACCTGACAGAACGGGTTGCTGCCTACAGCGAGGAGCTGAGGGAGATGGTGGAGACAAAGGCCGCGAAGCTGGAGACGGTGGGCTACGAAAAATATCTGCAGGAAATGTAGGGGGAGAGATCAATGGCAATGAATTATAAACAGGCGGGCGTAGACATTGAGGCAGGCTACCGCTCGGTAGAGCTGATGAAGAAGCATGTGCAGGAGACCATGCGCCCGGAGGTGCTGGGAGGTCTGGGCGGTTTCTCCGGGGCTTTCTCCCTGGATGGCTTTAAGGACATGGAAGAGCCGACGCTCCTGTCCGGCACGGACGGCGTGGGAACGAAGCTGAAGATCGCCTTCCTCATGGACCGGCACGATACGATCGGCATCGACTGTGTGGCCATGTGCGTCAATGACGTAGCCTGCGCCGGCGGTGAGCCGCTGTTCTTCCTGGACTATATCGCCTGCGGCAAGAACGAGCCGGAGAAGATCGCCGATATCGTGGCAGGCGTGGCCGAGGGCTGCAAGCAGGCCGGGGCTGCCCTGATCGGCGGAGAGACGGCGGAGATGCCCGGCTTCTACCCCGTGGACGAGTACGACCTGGCGGGCTTCGCGGTGGGGATTGTTGACCGGAAGAAGATGATCACCGGCGCGGATCTGGCGGCGGGAGATGTCCTCATCGGCATCGCCTCCTCCGGCATTCACAGCAACGGTTATTCGCTGGTGCGCAAGGTATTCCGCATGAGCGAAACCAATCTGAATACTTATTATGATCAGCTGGGAGATACGCTGGGCAATACGCTGCTCACCCCCACGAAGATCTATGTGCGGGCGCTGCGCTCTGTCCGGGAGGCGGGCGTAAAGATCAAAGCCTGCAGCCATATCACCGGCGGCGGTTTCTATGAAAATATTCCCCGGATGCTTCCGGAAGGTCTGCGGGCCCGGGTGGAGAAGGGAAGCTATCCGATTCCTCCGGTCTTCCAGATGCTGCAGGAAAACGGAGATATTGAAGAACATATGATGTACAACACCTTTAACATGGGACTGGGCATGGTCTTTGCTGTTTCCCCGGATCAGGCGGACGCGGCCGTACAGGCTGTCGAGGCGGCCGGTGAGAAGGCCTATATCGTGGGCTCAGTCTCTGAAGGCGAGAAGGGAGTCGACGTATGTTAAGAGGGGGCGTTGTTGTTTCCGGCGGCGGCACGCCCCGGCCGTCGTTTATTGACCACGTCGAGAGTGGAAGGCTCACCGGCGTTTCTCTGGAAGTGGTCCTCAGCAACAATGCCGGGGCGTATGCTCTGGAGCGCGCCCGGAAGCATGGGATCCCGGCGGTCTGCGTCTCCCCGAAGAACTATCCGGACCGGGAGGCTTTTAACGACGCTCTCCTGGAGACGCTGGAAGCCTACCGTCTGGACCTGATCGTGCTGGCAGGCTTCCTGGTGGTGATCCCGAAGAAGATGGTGGAGCGCTATCCGAATCAGATCATCAATATTCATCCGTCGCTGATTCCCTCCTTCTGCGGCACGGGTTATTATGGACTGAAGGTGCACGAGGCGGCCCTGGCCCGCGGGGTCAAGGTATCCGGCGCCACGGTACACTATGTGGATGCGGGGACCGATACCGGCCCGATCATCCTGCAGAAGGCTGTGGAGGTGAAGGACGGAGATACCCCGGAGATCCTGCAGCGCCGCATCATGGAGGAGGCGGAGTGGCAGATTCTTCCGCAGGCGATTCAGAAAATCGCTGATGAGAGGAAGAAGGTCTCCGAGGCAGAAAATCGCTAGAGAGAATCAATGGGAAGTGCCGGAGGTTTCCCGAAGGCATCCTTTACAGAAAGGCAGAGTACAGACATGAAAGTATTGATAGTGGGAAGCGGCGGCCGTGAGCATGCCATCGCCTGGAAGGTGGCGCAGAGTCCCCGGGTGGAGGAGATTTACTGCGCCCCTGGCAATGCGGGCATCGGCCAGATTGCGACCTGTGTGCCGATCGGCGCCATGGAATTTGACAGGCTGGCGGATTTCGCGGAGGAGAAGGCCATCGACCTGACGATCATCGGTATGGATGATCCGCTGGTGGGCGGCGTCGTGGATGTCTTCGCGGCGCGCGGACTTCGCGTGTTCGGCCCGCGTAAGAATGCGGCGATCCTTGAGGGCTCCAAGGCTTTCTCCAAGGATCTGATGAAGAAATACGATATTCCGACGGCGGCCTACGAGACCTTTGACGATGCGGACGCCGCCATGGCCTATCTGGAAACCTCGGACTATCCCATCGTATTGAAGGCCGACGGCCTGGCGCTGGGCAAGGGCGTTCTCATCTGCCAGACGAAGGAAGAGGCCATGGCCGGTGTAAAGGAGATCATGCTGGATCGCAAATTCGGCGCGGCCGGCAACCGTCTGGTGATCGAGGAGTTCCTCACCGGCCGCGAGGTGTCTGTGCTGTCCTTCGTGGATGGGAAGACGATTCGCACGATGACCTCGGCGCAGGATCACAAGCGGGCTCTGGATGGGGATCAGGGGCTGAACACCGGCGGCATGGGAACATTTTCTCCCAGTCCCTTCTATACAGAAGAGGTGGATGCCTTCTGTCAGAAATACGTCTATCAGAAGAGCGTGGACGCCATGCGCGCCGAGGGACGCGAGTTCAAGGGCATCATTTTCTTCGGCCTGATTCTCACAGAGAAGGGACCCCGTGTGCTGGAGTACAACGCCCGCTTCGGCGATCCCGAGGCGCAGGTGGTGCTGCCCCGCATGAAGAACGACATCATCGAGGTGATTGAAGCCTGCATCGACGGTACGCTCGATACGATCGACCTGCAGTTCGCCGACAATGCCTGTGTCTGCGTGGTGCTGGCCTCCGGCGGATACCCGGTCTCCTATCAGAAGGGCTTTGAGATCCACGGCCTGGAGAATTTCGAGAACCGGGAGGGCTGCTATGTGTTCCATGCGGGAACGAAGCTTGTGGACGGAAAGATGGTCACGAACGGCGGCCGCGTCCTCGGTGTGACGGCGCTGGGCGATGATCTTAAATCAGCCCGGGCTAACGCTTATGAGGCCGTGAAGCTGGTGGACTTCGAGGGCGCATATCACCGCTCCGACATCGGTAAGGCCATCGACGAAGCGTGAGTCATTTCAGGATATATTTACAGAAATATGAGGCATAGATAACATGGGAAAAATATTTCGATTTCACACGGATGTGGATACCGATCAGATCCTGGCGTCCCAGTATCTGCTGTATCCCACCATTGAGGAGATGAAGGAGCATACCTTCGAATCTCTGGATCCGGAGTTCGCCCGCAAGGTGCAGCCGGGGGATTTTGTCGTAGCCGCGGAGAATTTCGGCTGCGGTTCATCCCGCGAGCAGGCGCCCTCGGTGCTGAAGGCGCTGGGCGTGCGGGCGGTGCTGGCGAAGTCCTTCGCCCGTATCTTCTACCGGAATGCCATCAACATCGGTCTGCCGGTCATTGTCTGCCGCGATCTTTACGACAATGTAGCAGATCAGGACGAGATGGAGCTCTTCCTGGAGGAAGGAATCGTACGCACCGGCGGGAAGGAATTCACCTGTACGAAGCTCCCCGCGCAGATGCAGCGGATCCTCGACCAGGGCGGTCTCATCGCCTCGCTGAACCGGGAGGAAGACTGATATGGGAATGACAATCGCGGAAAAGATTATTGCCCGCGCTGCCGGCAAAGAGGCGGTGAAGGCGGGAGATATCTGTACGGTGACGCTGGACCGGCTCATGAGCAACGACGGGACGACCCATCTCACCATCGATATGTATAACAATCTGAAGCATCCGCATATTGCGGATGTGGACAAGCTGGTCTGGATTGTGGATCACAATATCCCTTCGGACAGCCCCAAGACGGCATCTTCCCAGAAGAAGATGCGCGATTTCGCCCGGGCGCACGGCATCACCTTCTACGAGGGAGAGGGAGTCTGTCATCAGGTGATGATGGAAAAGCATGTACGCCCCGGTGAACTGATCTTTGGTGCGGACAGCCACACCTGCGCCTACGGGGCGCTGGGAGCCTTCGGCACCGGCGTGGGCTGCACGGATTATCTCTATGCCATGGTGACCGGGACCTCCTGGGTCATGGTTCCCGAGACGCTGCGCTTTAACCTGCACGGAAAGCTGCGGGAGGGCGTCTATGCGCGGGATCTGATCCTCACGATCATCGGCCGCATCGGCGCCAACGGAGCAAATTATAAGGCTATGGAGTTTTCCGGGGAGGGTCTGGCGACGCTGACTATGAGCGACCGGATCTCCATCTGTAACCTCTGCGTGGAGGCGGGCGCCAAGACGGCCCTCATGGAGGTGGACGAAGTGGCCCTGAACTATCTGCAGGAGAGAGGCCGGGAGCCGCTGGCTGTGTATACCAGTGATGAGGATGCTGTTTTTGCACAGGTCTATGACATTGATCTCGCTGAGATCGTTCCCATCGTGGCGAAGCCGCATTTTGTGGATAATGTGGTTCCGGCGACGGAATGTGCCGGGACGAAGATCGACGAAGCCTTCCTGGGCTCCTGTAACAACGGGCGTCTGGAGGACCTGCGCGTGGGCGCGGCGCTGATACAGGGCCGTAAAGTTCATCCGCTGGTGCGTTTCCTGGTCGTGCCGGCCAGCCGCGAGATCTATGCGGCGGCGATGAACGAAGGGCTTCTGGACATCTTCATGGAAGCCGGCGCCATCGTCATGAACCCCAACTGCAGCGTCTGCTGGGGCAGCTGCCAGGGTGTCATCGGCGAGGGCGAGACACTGATCAGCACCGGGACCCGGAACTTCAAGGGCCGGGCCGGACACAGAGAGTCCTTCGTCTATCTGGCGGACGCCGCCACGGTGACCGCCTCCGCCATCCTCGGTGAGATCGCCACGGCGGATCAGCTTGTGTAAGGGGAGGAAACGGTGCAATGAACGAGACATTTACCGCCCGGGTATGGCTGCTGGGGGATGATATCGACACTGATATCATCATTCCGACAGAATATCTGGCGTTAACAACAGTGGAAGATATGAAGCCTTATGCGTGCTCTCCCCTGCGGCCGGAGCTGGCC
>JAJQDL010000009.1:0-2944 GCA_021202235.1 Lachnospiraceae bacterium | reverse complement strand
CCTTAAAACACA
Source organism: Lachnospiraceae bacterium (assembly GCA_021202235.1). Taxonomy (GTDB): domain Bacteria; phylum Bacillota; class Clostridia; order Lachnospirales; family Lachnospiraceae; genus UBA3305. The sequence continues at coordinate 2,932 of JAJQDL010000009.1, read as the reverse complement.
GTCTATCATAAGACGCCTTCTGCGATCACTCCCCGCGGGCGGCAGCGGGCCGGGCCGACCCGGCCCGGCGATGTGATCGTAGCCGGGAAGAATTTCGGCTGTGGTTCCTCGAGAGAGCAGGCTCCGGAGATCATCAAGGCGCTGGGCGTCCGCTGCGTGATCGCGAAGTCCTTCGCGCGCATTTTCTTTCGCAATGCCATCAATAACGGGCTGCTCCTGATTGAGAATCCGGACCTTCACGATGCTGTGGAGGAGGGGCAGGAGGTGCAGGTGGAGCTGGGGCGCTGCCTGCGCGCGAACGGGAAGGAGTTTCCGATCGCTTCTCTGCCGGAGAACCTGCTGGAGATCATCGAGGCGGGTGGTCTGGTGAAGGCCATGCGCCGCCGCAACGGACTGGAGTAGGAGGATATCATGGGAGCAACGATCATTGAGAAAATTGTCGGGAGAAATATCGGCCGGACCGACGTGAAGCCCGGGGACATCGTCACGGTCAATGTGGACCGCGTGATGATCCATGATATTTTCATTCCCTTTGTCGCAGAGAAATTTGAAGAAATGGGCTTCACGAAGCTCTGGGATCCGGACAAGGTCGTGCTGATTTACGATCATCTGGTGCCCGCCAGTCAGGTAGATGACACCAGACATTTCCGCGTGGGCAACGCCTTCGTGAAGAAATACGGCATGAAGAATATCCACCGTTCTGACGGCATCTGCCACCAGCTGATGACGGAGGCCGGGTACGTGAAGCCGGGAAATATCGTCTTCGGGACGGACAGCCACACGACGACCTACGGCTGCGTGGGCGCTTTCTCCTCCGGCATCGGTTACACGGAGATGGCGAGCATTCTCGGCACCGGCACGATGTGGATCAAGGTGCCGGAGACGATTCGGGTGAACATTGAGGGAGAGCTTCCCGCCAATGTGACCTCCAAGGACATCATCCTGCGGCTGATCGGCGATCTGCGGGCGGACGGAGCGACCTATCAGGCGCTGGAATTTGCCGGAAGTACCGTGGAGGCGATGAGCGTAGCCAGCCGCATGACCATGTCCAACATGGCGGTCGAAGCGGGAGCCAAATGCGCTCTGTTCACGCCGGATGAGAAGACGGCGGCGTACTGTAAGATTCCCCTGACCGAGGCGGAAATGAGCCTGGTGGGGGATGCGGACGCTGTCTACGCGCGCACGCTGAACTATCGGGCGGAGGACTTCGTACCGGTACTGGCCTGTCCTTCGCAGGTGGATAACATTCACCCGGTGGCGGAGCTGGCCGGGACGAAGATCGATCAGGTCTTTCTCGGTTCCTGCACCAACGGGCGTCTGGAGGACCTGCAGCGGGCTGCGGCCATCCTCAAGGGGAAGAAGGTCGCTCCGTTCGTGAAGTTTATCGTCACCCCGGCCAGCCGGAAGATCTACCGTGAAGCCCTGGCTGACGGGACGCTGGATACGCTCGTCGAGGCCGGTGCGATTGTAACGCACCCGGGCTGCGGCCTGTGCTGTGGCCGGACCGGCGGCATCCTTACGGACGGGGAGCGCGTGGTGGCCACCAACAACCGGAACTTCCTGGGGCGCATGGGAACCTCGAAGGTGGAAATCTTCCTGGCCTCCCCGGCGACGGCGGCGGCCTGCGCCGTCGCGGGCGAGATTGTTGTCCCTGAGTAGGGACAATAGCGGAACAGAAGTAAAACGACTTCGGAACGAGAGAGTGAGACGGGGCGAAAAGACGGAGTTGAGTGGACATGAATGACAGAAAGAGGAGCAGAATGAATGAGAATCCGATGAATGCGGGAGAGAATCAGGCAGACAGCTCCTCGTTGGGAAAAAAGTGCATCGTCATCCTGGGTGTGGTGGGAGTCTCCTTCTCCGCGATTCTGGTGAAGAATTCCACCGCACCCTCGATGGTGCTGGTGTTCTACCGGATGTTTCTGGCCGCGCTGCTTCTGACTGTGCCGGGCATCGCCGCCTTGCGGCGGGAGAGGAGCGCTGTGACAGGGAAGCTTCTGCTCTGCTGTCTGATCAGCGGCTTCTTTCTGGCGCTGCATTTCACCCTGTATTTTGAAGCAGGGAAATACACGAGCATTGCGTCGGCGCTTCTCCTGGTGGACACGGAGGTGTTCTTCGTGGCCTTTGCCACGCTCTTTTTCTTCCGGGAGAAGATCCCACAGAAGGCCTGGATCGGCATCCTGGTCACTTTTGTCGGAAGTGTCATTGTGGGTATGGGGGATGCCGGCGGCGGTTCTGACGCTGTGCGGGGGGATCTCTGCGCCCTGCTCGGTTCCGCCTGCATGGCTGTCTATACGATTATGGGGAAGATCTGCCGAAAGAGCCTGTCGACAACTCTTTACACGACGATCGTGTACTGGGTGGCTGTAGTGACGACAGTCATTCTGCTGTCGATACAGACGGTCCCTCTTTTCGGCTATGGAGGAGAGGAGATCCTGCGGGGCTTCGGTATGGCGGTGCTCTGTACGCTGCTGGGGCACAGTGTCTTCAGCTGGGGGCTGCGTTATGTCAGCGCCTCCTTTATCTCTACGGCGAAGCTCATGGAACCGGTCTTTGCGTCCATTCTGGGGATTCTGTTCTTCCGGGAGATCCCGGGTGCTGCGGAAGTGATCGGCGGCCTGGTGATTCTTGCCGGCATCTATTACTATACGATACAGAAGGAAGCGTGACAGGCAGCGGGCCGGGACCTGAAAAAATTCGATGGATATGAATATCGTAAAAATTTCGGTGAATTTTTGTTAATCTTCATAATTTGTACAAGGATTGAACACAAAACACTTTTAAAATAGAGCCTGTGCAAGGGGAGTATTTCCTCAGCACAGGCTCTTCGTCTTTTATACAGCACAGAATGTGTTTGGTTTTTCGTCGTATTCCTTCAGGTATGTGAGTCTTTCTAAAGAGGGAGGCATTGTCTATGAATTCAGAGCGAGCG
>JAJQDL010000151.1:795-14487 GCA_021202235.1 Lachnospiraceae bacterium | reverse complement strand
GAGGAAGAGGCTCCCGCCGAAGAGGAAGCGCCCGCTGAGGACCCCTCTGAGAAGGAAGAGCCCGCCGCTGCCGCACAGGAAGCTGAATAAAATTCCCCGTCCTGGGAAGAATACGTATAGACAAAAGGCCGCTGTTTCGTTTATGTGAAACAGCGGCCTTTTGTCTATTCTCTTTTCCGGTCCATTAGATACTTTCCTTCGTACTCCAGGCCTCCTGCAATATCTGAACTCCCCGGCGGATCTCTTCTTCCTCCAGGTTCGCATATCCCAGAATCACCGTATGGCTCTCTGCCGGTTCCAGGAAATAGGCGGAGAGACCGTACACACGCACCCCCGCCTCCGCTGCGCGGGCGGTCAGGGTCTCCTCCCTCTCGCCCCGGCGGGATTCCAGGAGCAGATGAAGCCCGGCCATTTCCCCGCTGATACGAAACTCCTTCCGCAGCGGCTCCAACGCCTCCAGGAGCGCATCGTGCTTATTCCGGTAAATGCCTCTCATCCGGTTCAGATGCCGTTCAAAATGCCCCTCCTCCAGAAAACGGGCCAGGATCTCCTGATCCACCCGCGACACGGTAGAGGCATAGAAACCACAGACTTCATCATAGCGGCGGTTCAGCTCTTCCGGAAGCACCATGAAGCTGACGCGGATGGCCGGAGCCACCGCCTTGGAGAAGGTACCGATATAGATTACCCGTCCCGCATAGTCAGAACCGCAGAGAGCCGGGATGGGACGCCCCCGATAGCGGAATTCACTGTCATAATCGTCCTCGATGAGATAGCGCCCCGGTACCTCCGCTGACCAGTTCAGAATCTCCCGGCGGCGCGAAACAGACATCACCGCCCCGGTAGGAAACTGATGCGAGGGCATGATGTAAGCCATGTCAGCGTCGGACTGCGCCAACAGGTCCGCCCGCATGCCGCTGCGGTCCATCGCCACGGGCACGATATCGTGCCCCAGCCCCCGCAGCACGCGGCTGGCCTGCCGATAGGTGGGATTCTCCATAGCGATCCGCCGCTTTCCGGTGATCTGCCACAGAAGCATCAGCAGATACTCACTGCCGGCCCCCACCACCACCTGCTCCGGCCGGCAGTGAATGCCGCGGGATGCCTGCAGATAATCGCAGATAGCCCGACGCAGCTTCTGCTCCCCGCGGGGAAGGCCGCTGGCGAAGAACTCGCGGTTCCCCTCCTGCAGCGTCTCCCTTGACAGCTTCCGCCAGACACTGAATGGGAAATGCCCCAGATCGATGCCGCGGGGTGAAAAATCAAGCATCTCCTCTCCCCGCTCCTCCCCGGCGGCTTCCGAACGCAGCTCCATTTTCTCCGAACTGCGTTCCGGCATCGCCAGCAGAGACTCGACCTCCGCCGCATAGTACCCGCGGCAGGGTCTCGCCTCCAGATATCCCTCCGCCACCAGCTGATCATAGGCCAGCTGCGTCGTGCTGCGGCTGACCGACAGCTTCTCCGCCAGCTGCCTGGTCGAGGGAAGCTTCTCCCCGGCGCTGATGCGCCCCTCCTGAATCTCCCTTTTAATAAAACAATAAATCTGCTCGTAATAGGGAGCAGATTTATTGTCGGTGAAGGGAATCATCAGATCAATCACGACGACCTCCTCCTTCTTATCTGTATTGCCTGAAACCGGCTTCGCGGCTTATTTCTTCACATCCAGTTTAAAGGAACTCTTCAAAGAAACAATGCGATTAAACACCGGCGCACCCGGACGAGAATCCTTCGAATCCACACAGAAATATCCGTTGCGGACGAACTGGAAGTGGTCTCCGACCTGCGCCTTTGCCAGCTCCGGCTCCACAAAGCAGTTTTCCCGTACCACGAGAGAACGGGGATTCAGATTCAGGGAGCCGTCCTCCGCGAACATGCCCTTCTCTTCATCCACGATATTCTCATAAAGACGGGCTGTCACCCGCGTGGCCGTGGCTGCCGCCACCCAGTGGATCGTCCCCTTCACTTTCCGGCCATTAAAGCCGCTGCCGCTCTTTGTCTCCGGGTCGTAGGTACAGTGGATCACCGTGATCTCACCATTTTCATCCTTTTCGAAGCTCTGGCAGGTCACGAAGTAGGCATTCATCAGGCGGACTTCATTGCCCGGGAACAGACGGAAATATTTCCGGGGCGGATTCTCCATGAAATCCTCCCTCTCGATATACAGTTCCCGTCCAAAGGGCACCATGCGGCTCCCCAGCTCCTCATTCTCCATGTTGTTGGGCGCTTCCAGATACTCGATCTGTCCCTCCGGATAATTATCAATGACCAGCTTCACCGGGTCCAGTACCGCCATCATCCGCGGCCGACTCATCTTCAGATCCTCGCGGATGCAGTGCTCAAGCATCGGCATCTCCGCGGTGCTCTGGCTCTTGCTGACACCGCAGAGCTCTACAAACCGCTGAATGGATTCCGGCGTGTAGCCGCGGCGGCGCAGACCACTGATGCTCACCAGACGGGGATCATCCCAGCCATCCACGATGCCGTTCTCCACCAGGCGTTTGATATAACGCTTGCCGGTCACCACATTCTTCAGGTACAGCTTGGCGAACTCGATCTGCCGCGGCGGATTCTCGAACTCACACTCACGCACCACCCAGTCATACAGAGGCCGGTGATCCTCGAATTCCAGCGTGCAGATTGAATGTGTCACATGCTCCACCGCGTCCTCGATGGGATGGGCGAAATCATACATCGGGTAAATGCACCAGGCATCCCCCGTGTTATGATGCGTCATATGCGCCACCCGGTAGAGAATCGGATCCCGCATGTTAATATTGGGGGAGGCCATGTCGATCTTCGCACGCAGCACCTTCTCCCCGTCGGCATATTTACCGTTCTTCATATTTTCAAAAAGCTCCAGATTCTCCTCCACAGAACGGTTCCGGTACGGACTCTCCTTCCCCGGCTCCGTCAGAGTTCCCCGGTACTCCCGGATCTCATCCGCTGTCAGGTCACAGACATACGCCTTCCCCTTGCGGATCAGAAGCAGCGCGCACTCATACATCTGCTGAAAATACGAGGAGGCAAAATACAGCCTGTCCTCCCAGTCAGCCCCCAGCCACTCTACATCGGCTTTGATGGACTCTACAAATTCCGTCTTCTCCTTAGTGGGGTTCGTATCGTCGAAGCGCAGATTAAACTGGCCGTTATATTTCTTTGCCAGCCCGTAATTCAGCAGAATCGACTTGGCATGTCCGATATGAAGATACCCGTTGGGCTCCGGCGGGAACCGTGTCGTGACATGATCGTACACACCCGCGGCCAGATCTTCCTCGATGGCCGTCTCAATAAAGTTTCTGGATACTACATTTTCTCTCTCTTCCATTGGCAACCTCCTGGTTTCTCACTTTTGCGTGTTCTCACTCGCGGATATACACGCCCTGCTCCTCCCAAAAATCCAGCAATTCCTGCACGGTCTCGTGCGCCCAGTTCTCATCCGGTTCAGGATAATTCGCCGTCTCCTCCGGCTCCGATTTTTCTTTTTCCTGCTCCGTCATCCCGTTTGGATCCGTCCTCTGCTCTTCCATGCACACAAACCTCCCTGTCTCTTCCCTTCGCTGCCGCGGCAGCATTTGTCCCATTATACCTTTTTCTTCGGCGCACAGTCAAGGCAGCGCGCGGAGAATCTTTGCAAAAATGTACGAAATGTTGGATTTTCCGTCAAAACAGGATGTATTTTTCTCCCAAATATGCTACACTCATACCCGGGGTGTATTATTCCGTCGCGATTGTTTAACATTTAAGAAAGAGGCTTGAAAAATTTTTCAATGTTTTTATTCTTTCCTTACTTTTTTGCTTTATAATTGTATGGAAAAATAAGAGACAGATCCGACACGCCCTTCGGCCGTCCGGAGCTGTCCTCTCTACGGATTTTACACATGGGAGGCTTTCTGCATGAGAGAGAAGATAAGACAATTTATGAGTGGTCGATATGGAGCGGATCAGATGGGACGTTTCCTGATGGGTGCTGCTGTCGTGACCCTGATTCTATATATGATCACCCGTTTTTCCCTCTTCTATCTGTTGGCTCTTGCCTGCCTGATCTGGTATTATTTCCGTGCCATGTCCCGGGATTGCAGCAAACGTTACGAGGAGAACCTGAAATATCTCCAGTTCCAGAACCGGATCACCGGCCGCCTTCGACTGACGAAGACGCATCTGCAGCAAAGGAAAACGTATCGTTTTTATAAATGCCCGTCCTGCAAGCAGAAGATACGTGTTCCCAAGGGCCGCGGCAAGATCTCCATCACCTGTCCCAAGTGCCATGCCGAATTTATCCGCAAGAGCTGATCGCACTCCGAGGCCGGAAAGGCCTTTGAGTCTCCGGCATCTTGACATTTGACGGGAGATACGATATGTTTGGTTACATCGGTGTCAACAAGCCGGAACTGAAGATCAGGGACTTCGAGACCTACCAGAGTTATTATTGCGGATTATGCCGTGCTCTGGGCCGTCAGACCGGCCGATTCAGTCAGCTGACTCTGACCTACGCCATGACGTAGCGCGCCCGCCTCCGCACCGGGCTCTACGAAGAGGAAGGGCAATGGGTTACAGAGCGGTGTCCGGTCCGCCCCTGGAAGAAATGTCGTAAAATAGTGAATTCCTGCACAGAGTATGCGGCCCAGGTCAATGTCCTGCTGGCCTACTACAATCTCCTGGATGACTGGGAAGACGACCGCAGCCTGAAAAGTCTGTTGCTCGCCCGTCTCATCCGTGGAAAGTGCCGGAAGCTTCAGGAAGCCTGGCCCAGGCAAAGTCGGGCGATTGAGGAGTATCTGAAGAAGCTCCACCAGTGCGAATCCTCCGAGTCGCCAGATCTGGATCTGGCAGCAGGACTGACCGGGGAGATGCTGGCGGAGATTTTTGTGTATCGGGAAGACTGCTGGTCTCCGCATCTGCGGCGCATGGGCTTTTTCCTTGGCAAGTTCATCTATCTGATGGACGCCTACGAAGACCTTGACGAAGACCGGACGTCCGGTTCCTACAACCCATGGAAATATTTCCCGGACAGCGGACATTTCGATGACGACTGTCAGAGCATTCTGACCATGATGATGTCCGAGGCCTCCCGGGCCTTTGAGCGGCTTCCCATCCTGGCAGGCGCGGACATCCTGCGCAATGTCCTCTACTCCGGTGTCTGGAGCAAGTTCGAGACAGTCCGCGCCCAGCGAAACGACCCGGATTTCCAGGGCAGGAAAAAGCGCAGAAAACAGAGAAACAAATGAATTCATTGGAGGACCCATCATGTCTGACCCCTATCAGGTTCTCGGCGTAGACCGAAGCGCATCCGACGAGGAGATAAAAAAAGCATACCGCAAGCTGAGCCGGAAATATCACCCGGATGCTAACATCAACAACCCCAACAAGGCTCAGGCCGAGGAAATGTTCAAGGAGGTCCAGCAGGCGTACGAACAGATCATGAAGGAACGGGAGCAGGGTACCTCCGGAAGCACCGGCTATGGCAGCAGCGGGTACGGCGGCGGCTACCGCAGCAGCCAGGGACGGGCGAGCGATGGCACCGGCTACGACGGAGACAACCAGAACTCGTCAGGCGGAAGCTATGAGTATCCCTTTGGCGGGTTCGGCGTGTTCGGAAGCTTCGGCGGCAGCGGCTTCGGCTTCGGCGGCCAGCCCTTCTACCATGCCAACGAAAATGCCTACTCCGGAGACGATGCAGTCCATATGCGTGCGGCCGCCAACTACCTCAACAACCAGGCCTACGAGGAAGCGCTCAACACACTGAACACCGTCCGGGACCGCACCGCAGAGTGGTACTATTTCTGCAGCGTCGCTCACAGCGGTCTCGGCAACAACGTCAACGCCCTGAACTACGCAAGACAGGCCGCTTCTATGGATCCGGACAACATCGAATACCAGAACCTCATCCACCGCCTGGAAAACGGCGGGCAGTGGTACCAGAACACCAGCGAGAGCTACGGCGGCCATCCTGCCGCCTCCCTCAACAATATCTGCTGTTACATCTGCATGCTCGAACTCTGCTGCACTTCCTGCCGCGGACCGTATTGCTGCATGATCTAAACGATATATGAGTCGCAAAAGAGCGAATGCCAAGCATTCGCTCTTTTGACTTTATAGCCAACCGGAATAGCAAAAGGAGCCATTTTACTGCACCCCTGAACTTCCGAATCCCCCTCTCGTTTCGCCCTTCTTCTCTCCTACCTCACGGAAAACGATCCGTGGCTGGTGCTTCTGGATGCGGAACTGGGCAATCCGGTCATTGATATGTATCTCCGTGTCCCGCACCGCGAACACCGGATACTTCCAGACATCGTCTGTACTGTTCTTCCCATAGCTCTCGTCAATGACACCGATGGAGTTGACCTGCAGGATACCGAAGTTCTTAAATGTCGAGCTGCGGGGCGCGACAATGGCCTCGTATCCGTCGGGGAGCCGCAGCGAGATTCCGAAATCGATCATCGCGAACTCGCCCTTCTTCAGCGTCACATCCTCCGCCGCACGCAGGTCGATCCAGTCGCTTTTCCCGTCTATGTATGTCAGCTTCTCGATCCGGTCGCTGTGGTAGTGTATCTCTATGATCTCCGTATCCATCACTATCTCCTTCTGCGGCGACGTTTCTTCCGGCGCTTCCGTCTGCGCCGGTTATGATTCTGCAGCAGGCGGATCAGGATCGCCAGCAGGAAAAAGAGAAGGATCCCCAGAAGAACCAGAGCAACGATCTCCAGTACATTCCACCCGTCCGAGCTGCTCTTCTCTTCCTCCTCCGCACTCTCCGTTTCCGAAGTCTCCGCCGTTCCGTCGGACGCCGACACTTCCCCGGACTCCTCCTCCGAAGAAGCCGAAGACGCACTCGAAGAAGCCAGGCTCATCTGCACGGTCGCGCTGCCAATCTCCATGCCCTGATAATACCAGGTCTTCACGCCCAGAACACTGTCCGATTCCTCCGTCTCACGCACCGCGAACTCTGTCGTCAGAGAAGAAACATTCACTCCCGTGGGAAGACACAAGCTGGCATCCTCCACGACGTCAGTCACAAGGGAGAGATTTCCCGCCTCAGACAGATTTGTCGAGGTGGCTGCACTCATGGAGGTCAGCGAAAAAGAATCAAATGCATAATCCAGCAGCTTCTGCGTGTCTTCAAAACGGTCACTGGAGCCCTGCATGATGATGCAGATGACATCCATATCGCCCTGCGAAGCGTAGGTAACCAACGTATTCCCTGCAAGGGAAGTATATCCGGTCTTGCCGCAGACCACCGAGGAATTATAATACTCGCTCGTAGGGATCAGCATCAGATGATGATTCGTATAAGTACTGAAACCATCTGTCTTCACAGCCCGCCCGGACAAACTCACCTCCGTCTGGGAGGCATACTGGCGAAATGCTTCACTCTGAACACAACCCCAGAGGATCATCGCCATATCATGCGCCGTCGTATAATGATCCTCATCGTTGAGCCCATGCGGATTGGTAAAATGTGTATTCGTCGCCCCCAGTTCCGCTGCCCTCTCGTTCATCATTTCTGCAAACGCATCGATCGAACCGGCGACATGCTCCGCCAGAGCATAAGCGACTTCATTGACCGACTCCACCAGAAGGAACTGAAGGCACTCACTGACCGTCAGCACCTCTCCTTCCTGGAACTCATAGTGATGTCCGCCGTCCTCAATGTCGTAAATCGAATTGTAGGAAAATGTGACCTCCTCATTCAGTTCACAGTTCTCCAGAACCAGAAGAGCCGTCAGAATCTTCGTCGTACTGGCCGGATAGCTCTGCACATCTCCATCCTTGCTGTAAAGAACCGCCCCGGAGTTCAGTTCGATCAGATACGCACTTCCGGCGGTAATCTCCGGCGCTTCCGGCCAATCCTCCGCCGAACTGTAGTCATACAGAGTATGATCTGCCTTGCCCACAGCTGCAGACACAGACTCCGCTCCGCATATACATATGGCTGTCACGAGCAGTATCCAGAGACAACTCCAAAATCTTTTCTTCACTATAAACCTCATTCCTGTCCTGAACGAAGAGACCGATTCATGCCGCAGATCACGCCTGCCCGCCCGATTTCTTCACACTCTCCGGCAGATGACGAACCACTTCTGCCAGGGGCAGCCCCATCACGGTATAATAATCGCCGTGAATCCGCTTGATAAAGAGCGACCCCTTCCCCTGAATCGCGTAGGCGCCCGCTTTATCCCGGGGCTCGCCGGTGGCGATATAGGCGCGGATTTCCTCATCCGTCAGGTCATAGAATTCCACCTTTGTCACAGAGGTGAAGCTGACCGTCTTTTCCCGGCTGTGAATCGCTACACCTGTATAGACATGATGGACTTCTCCGGAAAGACTTCTCAGCATCTCATACGCTTCCTCATCTGAATGCGGCTTCCCGAGGATCTCTCCTTCAAATACGACCAGCGTATCCGCCCCCAAAACCACATCATCAGGATGTGCCTTCCAGATATCCTCTGCCTTTTTCTGAGCCAGATATTCCGGCACATCCTCCGCAGCCAGTCCCTCCGGCACAGATTCATCCACATGAGACGGCTCACACCGGAATTCCAGCCCCGCCAGTTCCAGGAGCTGCCTCCTGCGCAAGGACTCAGATGCCAAAATCAACATAATCATTCCCTCCTTATGTCCTGCGGGTAAAACCGAAAACACACCCGCAGGCGCCGCCAATGATATGAGACAAGTGTGAGATGTTATCCGACGTAAACAGGCCGTCATACACCTCCTGTCCCAGGTAAATCACCGCCACCAGGATCAGCGTCAGCGGAATCTCTCCCCGCCGCACACTGACGACCGATGACAGAATCATCATCATAAAAACAATTCCGCTGGCTCCCATCAGCGCAATGCCGGGGAAAAACACCATATTTACAATTCCCGTCACGCCGGCTACGATCAGGATCATAATGAGAAGCCGACGGCTTCCATACTTCTCCTCCAGAATCGGTCCCAGGAGCAGAAACAACGTCATATTTCCCGTCCAATGCGTGATACTGGCATGTCCCAGAACATGGCCAAACAGGCGGACATACGTGAGCGGATCCAGCCATGACGAAGCATATACACTGAAAAACAGCGTATTCGTCCTTCCGCCCGTGACCTCCCCTAAAAGAAGGGCGCCCAGCGACAGAAAGAAAAACGTTAAAACCACCGGTGCATTATAATGGATACGCCGAAACAAAAACATATTCCGCCTCCCCGGCTTCGCCGTCCTGCCTATCTATTCCCATCGACACAGCATTGTAATACGGTAAAACCGCTGACTTCCCCGTCAGCGGTTTCTTCTTATTATATTATACTTCAGCCCTGAAAAACAGGCTGCGGCAGTTGCTTGCACCGCATATCCCTGCAAAATCGTTTACCGGGGAAGTACGGCGGTAATCCCGTCGAAATCAAGCGCCGGAATCATTTCCATCCGTCCGGTATCTGCCAGCTCCGCCTCTTCCGGCGGCAGCGGCTTCCGGGCGCTGATGAGAGTCCCCGTCTCCTGCGACCAGGCTTCCAGGTGGCTCTCTCCGAAGACGTGAATCTTACGTCCGCAGTCCGGGCAGAGCACATAGCTGAAATTCTCGATCACACCCAGGATCGGGATATTCATCTGTTCCGCCATGTGCCAGGCCTTGCGCACGACCATCTCCACCAGGCCCTGCGGCGAAGTGACCAGAAGAATACCGTCTACAGGCAAAGACTGAAAAACCGTAAGAGGCTCCTCACCTGTCCCGGGCGGCATATCAACCAGAAGATAATCCAGATCCCCCAAGATCACATCCGACGAGAACTGTTTTAGCGCACCGGCAATGACCGGTCCGCGCCAGATCACCGGCGCCTCCTTGTCCTCCATCAGCAGGTTCAGGGAAACAATCTCGATCCCGGTCTCAGACTCGGCGGGGATCATCCATTGCTCCCCTTCCAGGCCGCCCAGCGCCGTCACGCCAAACATCCGCGGAATTGACGGGCCGGTTATATCCGCATCCAGGATCCCCACCCGGAATCCCTGTCGATTCAGTGCAACGGCCAGACCGGCTGTTACTGTAGATTTTCCTACGCCGCCTTTCCCACTGACAACACCGATCACATGCTTCACCCGGGTAAATTCATTGGGTGCCACCCTGAAATCGACAGGTCTCTGACTGCAACCCTCACAACTCTCCTGGCTGCAGTCACTATTGGAACATTCTTTTGCCATGATATCATTACTCCTTGCTTTTCTTTTTACCCATTCAGAACCACGCTACCAATCACGGAAACATGATTCAGGGCGCAGAGCTCACATTCTCTCTTCACGTCATCATACCGGGAACTGCCAATCTGTTCCACCAGCACGGCTCCCTCAGAAGCCGCCAGCGCTTCCAGAGACTCCGGATCAAGAACAACGGACTTGCCAATGCACACTGTCTCGATCTCACCGCCCAGCTTCTCACTCAGCTGCCGGGCCGCAGATTCCATCTGCTCAGCGCTGCCCGTTCCCGTCAGATAAATCCGCTTCATGGATGCCTTTTCCGCCGTGATGCGCACTTCAGCACAGATCATGCGAAGGCGCTCTTCCTCAGATAACTCATCCGTCCCCGATCGAAACAGAGACAAAATCCAGCGATCTATCACATTCCGGGAGGCTGTCTCATTTTGCGTCCCTGCAAGCTCTCCCAGCACACGAACACCATACACATCCTTCATGTCCTCACTGACACGAAGGTACGGGGAAAGGATATAGCGCAGGCCATACCAGACAATTGCCAGGAAAGCACCTGCCAGGAGTCCCAGAAGAATATATTTCAAATTAATCCACTGGACGGAAATACTTTCAGACTCTGCGGTCTCCTCCGTCTCTTCCTCTGTTTCCGTCTCCTCGCTCACGTTCTCCATGATCGTTCGATCCAGAAGCAGGTAATAATACGTCTTCTGGTCGTCTGTCATACCGCTTGTCAGGTTATTGATCGCGGTACGGATATTATTCATACTGGTAACCTGCGCCTGCTGAGAACTCAGTAGACTGGTATTCACCTCTTCAGAGAAGGATTCACTGGTCAACGTGATCTCAAACTCTCCGTAAAGAGTCTGCAATTCTTCCACTTCCTCCTCCACGACACTTTTCAGAACCTCTGCGATGGTCTCACAGTATTCCTCATCCAGTCCAAGTATCGTAATAGTCAGAAGATCCTTTGAACTTCCGAAAGAGATCAGCTCCTGCACATAGCTGCCCGCCGGCTCTCCCTCCAGCCCTTCAGCCACTCTTTCATAGATGGCGGCTGTATCCGCTCTGGCGATCAGGCTGTTGATAATATCCTCCGTCATATCCTTCTCATCGATAATCGGATAAACCACCTGATAATCCGTATCAATATAGTACTGCAACACCAGAGTGGGCACACAGTTTGGATCCAGCTGCATCTTTGCAGAATTCTGCACATACTCCATGGTATTCGCCAGTTCCTCGTAATAAGACACGTACAGCTGCGCCGCAGCTGCCACTTCCTGAGTCTCCCGATCTGACAGCGCCTCTTTCGCAGCCTGAAACTCACTCTCAGCCTCAAGGCTTTCCCCTGCTTCATCCGCGTCATTCAATGCAGTTTCCACCTGCAGCGCCTGATACGCACGCATCGCTCCCACTGCACCCAACACCAGGGCTCCGAGCAGCATACAGATACAGATCTGTCTCCATTTCAGCAAAATCTGCCGGATACAGTCTTTGATATCAATGGTTATCTCATCCATATAAAGCGTTTCCTCCTCCGTGCGTTGCTGTTACAGGTTAATCTCAGCATAAAAGTCACAACACAAAGAAAATTATAACACACATTCCTGCGTCATTCAAGAGATAAGTTGGATGTGTGTCTGCTATTTTCGTCGAATTATCCTGCATGATTCCCTCTGTGCCGGAACAGGAATACAAGCCCATAGCCACCCAGGATCCCCAGCATATTCAGTAAAATATCATCCACATCGAAGCTTCCCAGCTTTGTGATCAACTGAAACAGTTCAATCGCTGTCACGCTGATCAGGCCAGTACAGCAAACCATCCGCAGGGAAGCCATTTTTTCACCATAAGCCAGTGGCAGAAGAAATCCGAAGGGCAGGAAGGCCAGAACATTTCCCAGAAGATTAAGCCGAGCCCAATCCGCCTGCACATAATGAAGCTGCATGCGAATCGTTCGCAAAGGGATCAGATTATAATTTTGATAGCCGGGCTGTGAATACATTTCGATCCGTTCCTTTAGTCCTTCCACAGAGCCACTGAATTTTATAACCACAAAGACAAATAACAGCAGGATATAGATCCGCCAGAGCCGCCTCCAGAGATGCGTTTTTTCCATATATATCTCCCCTCTGCATCACCAGGCATCTTTTTTATAATGAGATTCGTCTCTCATCGCGTGCGCAGTGACTCATTATACCGCTTTCATAGTCTTCCGTAAAGGGGGCAACGCGAAAAAAGCTCCCGGAGCCGCCAACCATGGCTTCTCCGGGAGCTTCGTCACGTCTTATGCTGTCAGGCGACAAAAGGCATCCTGTCGCTGTATACTCGGATTACTCCGCTTTGAAAGAATCAATGTAAGCAGCTGCTTCGTCCTCAGTCATGCCGTTGGAGACAAGCTGCTGGATGTACCAGTCCTCCGCGCCGCTGCAGGCTTCCTTGAAGGAATCGGTGTCGATCTCATCGTAGGTGGTAACCTCCATCACGCCGGACTCGGACCACTCAGCGACAAGAGCTTCCACGTTGTCACGGTTGATCGCGATCTGATACGCAACCGCCTTGGCAGCGTTCTCGTCGATCACAGCCTTCTGCTCGTCGGTGAACTGATCGTACGCGCTCTGGTTGATGCAGAAGAACAGGCAGTCATAGTAGGCGTTCCACAGGGAAATGTAGCTCTGAACATCCTGCACGGAAGCAGAGTCGATAGCGGTCTCAGGGTTCTCCTCGCCGTCCACAGTACCCTGCTGCAGAGCCGTATAGGTCTCGGACCAGTTCATAACAGTCGCGTCGCAGCCCCACTCCTTGTAAACCTCTTCACACAGGTCGTTGGAGCATATACGCATCTTGATATCCGACAGATCGGAGACACTGGTGATAGGCTTCACAGAGTTGGTGATCTGACGGAAACCATTTTCGCCGATTCCCTCACAGACCAGGCCGTACTCAGCCAGCACTTCCTTCAGAGCCTCACCGCCGTCGCCGGCCATCGCAGCATCTACCGCGTCATAATCCTCGAACAGATAAGGCAGGGAAACCACGTTGAAACGAGTGTCAAAGTTCGCATAGATCAGGTTGGAATGCATGGAGACCTGAATTGTTGCTCCATCCATCAGAGCCTGAATGCCGTCAGTCTGAGAGCCGTTGGTCAGCTGATCCGCAGCATACACACCAATCTGCACCGCGCCGTTGGTAGACTCCTGCATCAGCGCATTGAAGTAGTAACCAGCCTGGGCCCAGGTAGAGGTATCGCCGGTCGAGCAGGTATAGTACCAATAGGTCTCAGGCCACTCATCGGTGCCCTCATAGACCGCTGCTTCCTCGGATGCCACATACACATCAGAGGCCTCATAATCCGCGTAGGACAGATCCGAAGAACCGGTGGACGCCGCTTCCGTCTCACCCTCGGCAGCCGTCGTTGCCTCATCTGCAGCCGCCGTGGTCGCTGCCTCGGTCTCCGCTGCGGTTGTGTCAGAAGAGCTCGAAGAGGAGCTCGAGCAGGCCGTCGCAGACAG
>JAJQDL010000151.1:0-785 GCA_021202235.1 Lachnospiraceae bacterium | reverse complement strand
TGTTACGGATCTGTGCGCGATCCTGCCGTCCGTTGCCGTGCCTTCTGCGTATGCATCCTCAATGTGTGAATTTTTCTCCCTTTTTTCATGGTAATTCTTCCTCCCAAAGAGTTTTTTATTTATGCAGCCGGCTTTCTTGCCGGGTTACATGCGTTTAGATATTTCATCCGCCAATCAGCAGCAGGCTGATCTGAGGAATGTAGGTAAGCAGCATCAACACCACCAGACAAGCCAGGATCATCGGCAGCACCGCTTTGGAGATCATGGGCAGAGTCACATGGAAATACTCATCCTTGCCGGAAGCCAGAGAAGCTGCCTTGTCCCGAATCTGCATGCCGATGGCCACAAACAGGTTTACACCCACCGGCGGCGTCACCTGACCGATCGCCAGATTGACCGTGATCATGATGCCGAAAGCAACCGGATCATAGCCGATGGCTTTCGCCACCGGAAGCATCACCGGCACAAAGATGTACATCGCCGAGTTGGCATCGATGAAGCAGCCCGCGATCAGCAGGATAATATTAACGATCAACAGGAATGCCACCGGATTCTCAGCCACCTGGCTCAGCAGCGCCTGCGCCGCCGTCGAGATGCCGAACAACGTACAGCAGTAGGAGAACAGAGATGCAGAGGCAACGATGATCATGATGCTGCCGCTGGTTTTCGCGGAATCTACGAGGATTCCCACCAAATCCTTCAGCTTTACTTCCTTATATATAAAGATTCCCACTATCAGACCAAAGCCAACAGACACCGCTGCAGCTACTCTCGGCGAGAAAATA
>JAJQDL010000089.1 GCA_021202235.1 Lachnospiraceae bacterium | reverse complement strand
TCGGTTAGACCTTCGGCACCGGATCCGGGGTCTGCATCTCTAAATTTCTGGGGGAGAAGAATCGGAAAGAGGCGGGGCACTATGCTTCGACGGCCTTCGCGCTGGCCTTCGGAACGGGAATTCTTCTGATGGTGTTCGGACTGATCTTTCTGGATCCGTTGGTGTATGCCATGGGGGCGACGGATACGATCTTCCCCTATGCGCGGGAATATACGAAATATATTCTCCTGGGCTCTCCCTATATGGTCTGCACCTTTGTTCTCAATGTGCAGATGCGCAATCAGGGAAATGCGTTCTTCTCCATGCTCGGCGTGGCCAGCGGATGTATCTTGAACCTGTTTCTGGACCCGCTGTTTATCTTTGTCCTTGATATGGGCATCCGGGGGGCGGCGCTGGCGACGATTCTCAGCCAGTTTATTTCGTTTGTCTTGCTGCTGTTCTACTGCCAGACCCGCGAGGTCAATCTGACGCTGCGCGTGCGGGATGTCCGACCCAGTGGTCGTATGCTGAAGCAGGTCCTTGCAAATGGTTTCCCGAGCTTCTGCCGTCAGGGGATCAACAGTCTCTCGGCCGTGGTCATGAATCGCTGTGCGGCGCCCTTCGGGGACGCGGCCATCGCGGCACTGACGATTACGCAGCGGGTGGTTGGCTTTGTGTCCGCTGTGGTAATCGGCTTCGGCCAGGCCAGTCAGCCGGTTTTCGGCTTCAATTACGGCGCCGGGAACTATAAGAGGATCCGGGAAACCTATGATTTCTGCATGAAGCTGGCTGTGGGAATTCTCGCTGCTGTCGCCGTGGGGCTGCTGATCTTTGCCCCGCAGGTGATCACGCTGTTCCGGGCAGACGATGCCGAGGTGATTGAGATCGGCACGCGGGCCATGCGCTGTCAGGCGCTGCTGATGCCGGTGGAAAGCGTCGCCATCGTCGGCAGTATGCTGATGCAGCTGACGCATAAGCCTCTGCGCGCGGCGACGGTCTCTATGGCACGAAAAGGATTATTTTTCATTCCATGTATGTATCTGATGCCCGCGTTCCTCGACCTGACCGGTCTGGTGTGGGCGCAGCCGGTGGCGGATATCTTTACATTTATACTGGCCGTTCCTCTTACTGTGTCTGTCCTGCGGGAGCTGAAAACGGAGCTGGCAGCATAGAGGAAAGCTTTGTTCATGATCGATCGTGCCGGAAATGGCTGTTTATACAGCCTGCGAACGACGCGAATGTAAATAATCATATGGGCTCACTATGAGTCGTTTCACCAGGAGGAGAAAAGCGATGAGACAGAACAGAGATCTGGCTGAGAAGAAGGAACTACCGGAGAAGCCGGTGTTCGTGATCGGCCACACCAACCCGGACACAGACTCGATCTGCTCGGCAATCGCCTACGCGACGCTGAAGCGGAAGATCACGGGGAAGCGTTACATCCCCAAGCGGGCCGGGCAGATGAACCTGGAAACGAAATATGTGCTGAAGCGTTTCAACGTGGATACGCCATATTACCTGAATGATGTGCGCCGTCAGGTCAAGGACATGGAGGTCAATTATTTCAAGCCCATCCGCGGCTGCCTGTCCCTGAAGAAGGCCTGGGAACGGATGGAGGATTCCAATGTGGTGACGCTTCCTGTCTGTACAGAGGAAGGCGTTCTTGAGGGAATCATCACAGAAGGCGACATCGCCGAGTCCTACATGGGTATGTATAACGCCGATGTGCTTTCCCGGGCGCAGACCTCTTATAAGAACATTGTGGAGACGCTGAACGGGGAGCTGCTGGTGGGGACGAAGGAAGATATTCTCGATCATGGGAAGATCCTGATTGCGGCCGCCAACCCGGATACGCTGGAGGAGTTCATCGACGAGGGCGATGTGATCATCACCGGCAATCGTTATGAGACTCAGCTGTGCGCCATCGAGATGAAGGCCGGTTGCGTGATCGTCTGCACCGGCTCCAAAGTCAGTAAGACCATTGTCATGATGGCCAGAGAGCACGGCTGCCACATCATCGAGACGCCCTATGATACCTTCACGGTGGCGCGGCTGATCAACCAGAGCATTCCGATCGATTTCTTCATGAAGAAAGAGGATCTGGTCACCTTCCAGCTCAATGATTTTATTGATGATGTGAAGGAGACCATGACAAAATACCGTCATCGGGATTTTCCGGTGGTGGATAAGGATAACAATTTCCTCGGCATGATCTCCCGGCGGAAATTGCTGGGCGCTCGCAAGAAGCGGCTGATTCTGGTCGATCACAATGAGATCTCCCAGGCTGTGGACGGTCTGGAGGATGCAGAGATCCTGGAGATCATTGATCATCACCGCATTGGCAGTCTGGAGACCGTGGGACCGGTGTATTTCCGTAATCAGCCTCTGGGATGCACGGCGACGATCATCACGCAGATGTACCGGGAGAATGGTGTAGAAATCGATCCGACGACGGCGGGTCTGCTGTGTTCGGCGATCATTTCCGATACGCTGATGTACCGCTCTCCGACCTGCACACCGCTCGATAAGAGCACATGCGAGGAGCTGGCGCAGATCGCCGGCATCAATGTGGAGGAGCATGCCAAGGCGATGTTCCGGGCCGGGAGCGATTTCGGAAACCGGAAGGACGAGGAGATCTTCTATCAGGATTTCAAGAAATTCGTCATGGGAGAGAAGTCTGTGGGCATCGGGCAGCTCAGCTCCATGGATGACAAGGAGCTGCTGGAGATCCGTGACAGGATGTTCCCCTATGCGCAGACGGTTCTGCAGACCGATCATCTGGATATTATTTATGTCATGCTGACGGATATTCTGGGCGAGGCCAGCTATCTTCTCTGTGTGGGAGACGGCGCCGACGAGCTGGCGGAGACGGCCTTCGGGGGAACCTGTGAGAAGGAGACGCTGTATCTGCCGGGCGTCGTGTCACGGAAGAAGCAGCTGGTGCCGACTCTGATGGTCACGCTGCAGCAGGAGGGATAAAAAATATGAGACCGGTGAGAGAACAAAGCTCTGGCCGGTCTCTTCTTTTTATCATTGATCGACAGACTGTTTCACGGAATCCATTCTTTTGTATTCCGTCAGATACACATTCACCTCCGCCCCCACCAGTAGGATGAGGACACAGGCATAGAGCCACAGGAAGAGAAGCAGCAGAGCACCCATGGTGCCGTACAGGGACGTGTAACGGGAGAAATACGTAATGTAGATGGAGAAGAAGAACGAGAACACGATCCAGCCGACCGTGGAGACGAGGACGCCGGGGAGGGCTTCCAGGAACGTGCAGCGGACGCCGCTTAAGGTTCGGTAGGCAAGGGAAAAGGCGACGACGAAAACGACGATGGCCAAAAGGAAGCGGAAGGCGAAGAGAAACCGGAAGATCCGGTAAAGGATCGTATGGCTCTCGCGGAGCAGGCCGGAGATTGTTCTCCGCAGAACCAGAAGCCCCAGAGCCAGGATGATGGCCAGAAGGAAGACAAACGTGTAGAGGAGACAGCGAAGGCGGCGCACAAGATAGCTCTCCCGCTCTGTCACATGGTATACCTCATGGAATCCCCGCTCCAGTCCCATGATGCCCCGGGAGGCAGCCCACAGGGAGATCAGAGCGGCCAGAGAGACGATGGAGATGGTGGGTGAGTTGAAGATCTCATCGGCGAGCTGCCCCAGCGTGTCTCCCAGAGAGCCTGGAAGGAGCATGATGATGCTATTTACCACAGTCACCTGTTCGTCGGGAATAATAAACTGAATCAGCGACACCAGGAGTGTCGCGAAGGGAATCATGGAAACGATGATGAAATACGCTGCCTGGGCGCTGTAAACCGTAATCTGGTCTTCAGAGAACCGGGTGATGATTTTTCTGACGGCGGTGCGGAATGAATTCATACTTTACCTCCTGCTGCCTGTGGGAAGAAACAATCTGTGAAAATGGTAGCACAATCTTCCGAAAACGGCAAGGTGAATCCGTCGCATTTTGTGCACAGTCTGCGTGTAAAATCTTTCCCCGGTTTGTTCCCGGTATCGCCGTAAAGTCTTGACTTGCTTCTTGTATTTGTTGTAAGATAAGACCGCGTGCGCAGATGCTGTCCCGCAGGAGAGAACCGTTCCTTTGGGGGAGGCGTTTGCGAAAAACTTTTTTTGGAAAGAAGGACCCTATGAAAGACACACTGGAAAGGATTCGCCGGGAGGCGCTGGCGAAGATGGAAGAATCCATGGACATGGATCAGCTCAATGAGATCCGTGTCGCCTACCTGGGGAAGAAGGGAGAACTGACTCAGGTCCTGAAGAACATGAGGAATGTTCCGCCGGAGGAACGCCCGCAGGTGGGACAGATGGTCAATGAGACCCGGACCGCTCTGGAGGCGAAGCTCGAGGAGATGAAGACGGCTCTGGCGGCGAAGCAGCGGGAGCTGCAGATGCAGGCGGAGAAGATCGATGTGACTCTGCCGGCGAAAAGAAATAAGGTAGGACACCGTCATCCCAACACCATCGCGCTGGACGAGGTCGAGCGCATCTTCGTGGGTATGGGCTATGAGGTCGCGGAAGGCCCCGAGGTGGAATACGATTATTACAATTTCGAAGCTCTGAATATCCCGGCCAACCATCCGGCCAAGGATGAGCAGGATACCTTCTATATTACAAAGGATATTCTCCTGCGTACCCAGACCTCTCCGGTGCAGGTGCGTGTCATGGAGAAGAAGAAGCCGCCCATCCGTATGATCGCGCCGGGGCGTGTGTTCCGGGCCGATGAGGTGGATGCCACGCATTCGCCATCCTTCCATCAGATTGAAGGGCTGGTGATTGATCGGAACATTACCTTTGCCGACCTGAAGGGGACGCTGGCTGAGTTCGCGCGGGAACTGTTCGGACCGGATACGCAGGTGAAGTTCCGCCCGCACCATTTCCCCTTCACCGAGCCGAGCGCCGAGATGGATGTGACCTGCTTTAAATGCGGCGGCAAGGGATGCCGCATGTGCAAGGGCGAGGGCTGGATTGAGATCTTGGGCTGCGGCATGGTGCATCCCAAGGTCCTGAAGATGAGCGGGATCGATCCGGAGGAGTATTCCGGCTTCGCCTTTGGCGTGGGCCTGGAGCGGATCGCCCTGCTGAAATACGAGATTGATGACATGCGGCTTCTGTATGAGAACGATATTCGTTTCCTGCAGCAGTTCTGAGAGAGGAGGTAAAAACAGATGAATACAGCGTACTCCTGGTTAAAGGCGTATGTTCCGGATTTGGATGTGACTCCTCAGGAATATACCGACGCCATGACCCTGACGGGAACGAAGGTGGAATTTTACAATCAGCTGGATAAGAACCTGGAGAAGATCGTCGTCGGACAGATTGAGAAGATCGAGAAGCATCCCAATGCGGATAAGCTCATTATCTGCCAGGTGAACATCGGCACGGAGATGATCCAGATCGTCACCGGTGCGCCCAATGTGAGCGAGGGCGACAAGGTCCCGGTGGTCCTGGACGGCGGCAAGGTGGCCGGCGGTCATGACGGCGGCCCGATGCCTGAGGATGGCATCCGTATTAAGACGGGGAAGCTGCGCGGTGTGGAATCGCACGGCATGATGTGCTCCATCGAGGAGCTCGGCTCGTCGCGGGATATGTACCCGGAAGCGCCCGAGGACGGAATCTATATCTTCCCGGCGGATACGCCCGTGGGGGAGAACGCCGTACATGTCCTGGGACTGGACGACGTAGTATTTGAATATGAGATTACTTCGAACCGTGTGGACTGCTACAGTATTCTCGGGATCGCCCGGGAGGCGGCAGCCACCTTCGGAAAGGAGTTTATCGCTCCGAAGCCCGAAGCGGCCGGGAATGATGAGAAGGCATCGGATTACATTTCCGTGGAGGTACAGGATACGGATCTTTGCCCCCGCTACTGCGCGCGGGTTGTGAAAAATATCCGTATTGCCCCTTCGCCGGAATGGATGCAGAGAAGACTGGCCGCCAGCGGTATCCGTCCCATCAACAACCTCGTGGATATCACCAACTACGTGATGGAAGAGTACGGTCAGCCTATGCATGCCTATGATCTGCGGACCATCGCCGGAAATAAGATCATCGTGAAGCGGGCCGAGGAGGGTGAGACCTTCCAGACGCTGGACGGACAGGTGCGGAACCTGGACTCTGAGATGCTGATGATTCACGACGCCGAGAAGAGCGTCGGCATCGCCGGGATCATGGGCGGCGAGAATTCCAAGATCACTGACGATGTGCAGACCGTTCTCTTCGAGGCAGCCTGCTTCGACGGCGCTAACATCCGTCTTTCCGCCAAGCGGCTGGGTCTGCGGACCGAGGCCTCCGGCAAGTTCGAGAAGGGCCT
Source organism: Lachnospiraceae bacterium (assembly GCA_021202235.1). GTDB lineage: Bacteria > Bacillota > Clostridia > Lachnospirales > Lachnospiraceae > UBA3305. Next base: position 8,275 of record JAJQDL010000089.1, on the reverse strand, counting down.
GGATCCCAACAATGCGGCGCTGGCCATCGACCGTGCCTGCCAGCTGATTGAGGAGCTGGGCTGCGGCGAGGTCGTCGGCGGCATGGTGGATGTGTATGCAAAGAAGAAAGAGGGACGCCGGATTCCTTTCCGTCCCGACTGGATCAATCGTTTCCTGGGAACCGAAATCCCCACGGAGGAGATGCTGGCGTATTTCAAACCGCTGGAGCTGGAATATGATGCTGAGAAGCAGGAGGTCGTGACGCCTTCCTGGAGACAGGATCTGGAGGGCGAGGCGGACATCGCTGAGGAGGTGGCGCGTTTCTATGGCTATGCCAGGATCCCGACCACGCTGCCCACGGGCGAGGCGACCACCGGCAAGGTGTCCTTCAAACATCGTCTGGAGGACGTAGCCCGGAACGTTGCGGAGTTCTGCGGCTTCAGCCAGGCCATGACCTACTCTTTCGAGAGCCCGAAGGTTTTCGACAAGCTGTTGCTGCCGACAGATTCGCCGCTGCGTCAGACCATTGTCATCGCCAACCCGCTGGGTGAAGATTTCAGCATCATGCGGACATTGCCGCTCAATGGCATGCTGACTTCTCTGGCAACGAACTATAACCGCCGGAATAAGAACGTGGCTCTGTACGAGATCGGCAATATTTACCTGCCGAAGGCATTGCCGCTGACTGAGCTTCCTGATGAGAGAACCCAGTTCACCCTGGGCTTCTACGGAGACGGCGACTTCTTCACGATGAAGGGCGTCGTGGAGGAGTATTTCGATAAAATCGGCCTGAAGGAGCACATTGAATATACCTGTGATCCGGAAAACCTGCGCCCTTATCTGCATCCCGGCCGTCAGGCGGATGTGGTGTATGACGGACGCACGCTGGGCTACCTCGGCGAGCTGCATCCGCAGGTGGCGGATAACTACGGCCTCGGTGAGCGGACCTATGTGGCGGTTCTGGATATCCCGTCGCTGCTGGATCTGGCTACCTTCGACCGCAAGTATGAGGGCATCGCCCGCTTCCCGGCTGTGACGCGCGACCTGAGCATGCTGGTGAGCGAAAATATCACCGCCGGACAGATCGAGGCGGCGATTCGCAAGCGCGGCGGTAAGCTCCTTGAGACCTGCAGCCTCTTCGATGTGTATGAAGGCTCCCAGATCCAAAAGGGCTTCAAGTCCATGGCCTACAGCCTGACCTTCCGCTCGAAGGACCATACGCTGGAGGAGAAGGAGATTACGACGGTCATGAACAAGATCCTTGACGCACTGCGGAAGTTGGGGATCGAGCTGAGACAGTAAAAATGACAATAAAAAGTGCTTGCCAGAAATTCCTCTTTATGGTATAGTATTTTGGCGTGTGATTACGGGCGGTCCTCTGTTACGGAAGGTATTAAGAACGTCCAGTTTATTAGGAGGAAACACATGAACGAGATTATCAAGAAGATCGAGGACGCTCAGCTGAAAGAGAATGTGCCTCAGTTCCGCGTTGGCGACACCGTGAGGGTGTATGCGATCATCAAGGAAGGCAACCGTGAGCGTGTGCAGGTGTTTGAGGGAACCGTGCTGAAGAGACAGGGCGGCGGAGCCAGAGAGACCTTCACAGTCCGCAAGATTTCCAACGGCGTGGGCGTCGAGAGAACCTGGCCGCTGCACTCCCCCCGGATCGAGAAGGTGGAAGTGGTGCGCCGCGGTAAGGTGAGACGTGCGAAGCTGAACTACTTGAGAGATCGGGTCGGCAAGGCTGCCAAGGTCAAAGAGAAAGTCAGATAATCCGGCGGCGTGAGCCGCGAAAAAAAATCCTGCAGGAGTCTATGGGTTCCTGCAGGATTTTTTCGCTTATATGCGCAGGGCTGCGCAAGGAATTATTCCGGCAGCAGCTTCAGGATCTCATTGTCCTCATAATTCTGTACCGCACACAGGAAATCCTCCAGCTGAGGTGTGCGGAATTTGTCCTTATGGCGGACCAGGCTGAACTGCCGCTCGAAACGGCAGCCCTCCACATCGACCAGACAGAGCTCGCCCCGACGGATTTCATTTTCTACCAGGCGGATGGAGATGACGGAGAGGCCGAAGCCGTCCATGACAGCGTGCTTGATGGTCTCCGGGCTGCTGCAGACCCACTGAGCATTGAGTTCAAAGCGGTGCTCCTGCATGAACTGCTCGAAGAGGAGACGGGTGCCGCTTCCCGCTTCGCGCAGCAGGAAGGGCTGCCCGGCCAGCTCCTCCGCGGCGATATGGCGGCGCGCGGCGAAGGGATGCTCCGGGCTGCAGACCAGGACCAGATAATCCGGCATCGTGGGCGTCGTTTTCAGGTAGGGGTGATGGATCTCTCCCTCCACGATCGCGGCGTCAAGCTGGTTGGCCAGCAGGAGCTCTTCCATGGCTTTCGTGTTGTCGATGGTGACCTGTATATTGACATCGGCATGATCCCGCAAATAGCGTCGGAGGAGCGGGCGCAGGACGGAATCGCCGACGGTCAGGGTACCGCCGACCCGCAGAATGTGGGTACGGTTCTGCTCCTTCATCGTATCTTCGAGATGCGCGTAAGCCTCCAGGAGCGGGACGGCCTGCTGATAGAGATGACTCCCCTCCTCTGTGATGATCAGCCCCTGCGGGTAGCGTTCGAAGAGGCGGATGCCGTAGTATTTTTCCATCTCCGCGATCGCCTGACTGACCGTGGGCTGGGCGACAAAAAGCTGCTTGGCGGCCAGGTTCATTTTTCCGCAGCGGACAACCTCTGCAAAGATTTGAAAATGTCGGAGAGTCATGAGATTTCCTTTCTACGCTATATAGGAATTTACCTATCTGATATATCAATTTATATCACTTTCTTTTACCCGGAACAAGTGTTAAAGTGTAAACAACCGTAAAACTCTGTCAAAAAATAAAAAAAGGACGGACAACAAAATGAAAGTGATCATTCTGGGAGGCGTGGCGGCCGGGACCAAGGTGGCGGCCAAGCTGAAGCGCGAGGATCGAGGCTGCGAGGTGACGATCCTGACCAAGGGGAAGGACATCTCTTACGCAGGCTGCGGTCTGCCTTACTACGTGGGTGGGCTGATCGAGACGCGGGAGGACCTGATCGTCAATACGCCGGAGAGTTTTTCCGGTCTCACCGGGGTTGAGGTGCAGACGGAACGGGAAGCGACCGGCGTGGATCGGGCGGCGAAGACAGTGCAGATCCGCAACCTGCAGACCGGCAAGACGGAGACACATTCCTATGACAAGCTGGTGATCGCCACCGGAGCCAGTCCGGTGAAGCCGCCGCTGCCAGGGCTCGATCTGCCGGGTGTATTTTTCATGCGTACCCCGGACGATGCATTCGCACTGCGCAAGGCCCTGGAGGCCGGAGAGGTGAAGCGTGCGGTCATCGCCGGAGGCGGGCTTATCGGTCTGGAAGTGGCGGAGAACCTGAAAGCACGCGGCGTGCGGGTATCGGTCATCGACATGGCGGACCAGGTCCTGCCCGGCTTCGATCCGGAATTCGCGGAATATGTGGAGGGTCATTTGTCAGATGAGGGAATCGTCTCCTTTACCGGTACGGCGCTGCAGGGAGCGATCGGGGAAAATCATGTGGAGAAGGTGCAGACCAGCCGCCGGGCCATGAAGGCAGACACACTGATTCTGTCGGTCGGCATCCGCCCCAACACGGCATTTCTCGCCGATACGGGTCTGGACATGTTCAAGGGAACGCTGAAGGTCAATGAGTACATGCAGACCAACGATGAGGATATCTATGCGGTCGGCGACTGTGCCATGGTAACAAACCGTGTCACCGGAGAGGGTCAGTGGTCTCCGATGGGCTCTTCCGCGAATCATGAGGGACGTGTCTGTGCCATGCATATTGCCGGGAAGAAGCATCCGTATCGCGGTGTCTTCGGCACCAGTGTGGCGAAGCTGCCGGGGCTGAATGTAGGACGCACGGGCATGACGGAGACGGGTGCGAAGGCGGCGGGCCTGGACGCGGTCAGCGTGGTGGCTGTCGTGGACGACAAGGCGCATTATTTCCCCGGTGCTTCGACGTTCATCGTGAAAATGACGGCGGAACGCGGAACGAAGAGATTCCTGGGAATTCAGGTGCTGGGAACAGGCGCCGTGGACAAGATGGTAGATATCGGCGTGACGGCGCTGGCTGAAGAGGCGACGCTGGATGACCTGGAGAGCGTGGACTATGCCTATGCGCCGCCCTTCTCGACGGCGATCCATCCGTTCTCCCATGTGGTCAATGTGCTCCTGAACAAGATGGACGGCATGCTGACCAGCATCAGCCCCGCAGAGTACCGGGCCGGAGCGGCCGAGGGCTATCGGGTGCTGGACGCTTCGATTCAGCCCGCGATTCCCGGCGCGACCTACATTGATCTCGTCAAGGTGAACGGCCCGCTGGCAGAAGCGGCTCCGGATGAGAAGCTGCTGCTGGTGTGCAGCAAGGGTAAGCGCGCCTATATGCTCCAGAACCGGCTGAAATATTTCGGGTATACGAATACCCTGGTGCTGGAGGGCGGCCTGGGCTTTAATGAAGTGGAAGTCTGAAATGGCCATGCGGCCAAAATCAAGGAGGTCCCGCAAGGGGATCCGTGATGGCCATGCGGCCAGGAATAAGGAGGTCCCGTAAAGGGATCCGTGATGGCCATGCGGCCAGAAATAAGGAGGTCCCGTAAAGGGATCCGTGATGGCCATGCGGCCAAAATCAAGGAGGAAATGAAAGATGGCTACATTGACAATCAGCCCGGAAGAAGAAAAGAGGGTTAAGGCACTTGGATTCCTGAGCAATAAGGGAACGGACAATTTCTCCGCCCGGATCATCACGGTGAACGGCAAAGTGACAGCTGCTCAGCAGCGCTGCATCGCTGAGGCGGCAGAGAAATTCGGCAATGGTATCGTAACCTATACGACTCGTCTGACGGTAGAGGTACAGGGAGTCCCCTTCGATCAGATCGAGGCATTCCAGGCCTTTATCGCGAAGGAAGGCCTGGTGACCGGCGGCACCGGCTCCAAGGTGCGTCCGGTGGTAAGCTGTAAGGGAACGACCTGCCAGTATGGTCTGATTGATACCTTCGCGCTGTCGGAGGAGATTCATCACCGTTTCTATGAAGGATATCATGAGGTGCGTCTGCCCCATAAATTCAAGATCGCCGTGGGCGGATGTCCCAACAATTGTGTGAAGCCCGATCTGAATGATCTGGGCATCATTGGCCAGCGTGTTCCGAACTTTGATGAGGACGAATGCAACGGCTGCAAGAAATGTTCTGTGGAGGCGGCCTGTCCCGTCGGAGCCGCGAAGGTTGTGGACGGCCTGCTGGAGATTGACAAGGACCTCTGCAACAATTGCGGACGCTGCATCGGTCATTGCCATTTTGATGCGCTCGAGGATGGTACATACGGCTACAAGATCTATATCGGCGGCCGTTGGGGTAAGAAGGTGGCCCGCGGCCGGGCCCTGAGCAAGATCTTTACGGACAAAGAGGAAGCGCTCGCGGTAATCGAGAAGGCAATCCTCCTCTTCCGTGAGCAGGGGCAGACCGGAGAGCGCTTCGAGAAGACCATCGAGAGACTGGGATTTGAGAATGTCGAAGCGCAGCTGCTTGGCGATGAGATTCTGGCCCGCAAGGAAGAGATCCTGGCGGCGAAGCTGCATCTGACAGGTGGGGCTACCTGCTAAAGAAGAAAAACGAAAAAGAATCCGCTGAGGACATAAAAATTCCCGGCGGATTTGTTTTGTGCGCAGGGCTGCGTAAGGAGGTTTTCCGGCTGATGCCGGACGCAGCCCGCGCAATACCCCCTCCAATTGCCTTATTCCCCGCTCAGCCGTTGGGCAATAAAGGTAAAAATTAGTTCCGTGGCCTGTTCCCATTCGCACATCCGGTTGATAACGAAACCATGGATGCTCTCGGTGAAACGTTTACTGGTGACAACAACACCAGCCTGAGCCAGCTTCATGGCAAACAGCTCGTTCTCTTCGCAGAGCCGATCCTCCCCGGCAGAGATGACAAGCGTCGCCGGGAAATGTTCCAGCAGAGCCGGGTCCGCATACACCGGGCTGACAAAAGGATCCTCTGCTTTTTCCGGTGCAATGTATTTGGCATTGTATGCCTGTGCACGTTCGGCGGGCATGTCGCAAATGCTTTGCTTTTTATCCGCCGGGTCTGTCATCAGATCCAGCGGCGCATAATCAATGACAGCGCACAATGGACGGAAGGCTCCCGTTTGACCGGCACGCATACAGATTCCCGCGGCCAGATTGCCGCCGGAAGAATGGCCGGTCAGGATGATTTTTGACGGATCTGCACCCAGAGCGGCGCAGTTCTCATAAGCCCATTTTGCCACATCCCAACATTCCAGCACGGCAGCGGGATAAGGGTTTTCCGGCGCCAGTCTATAATCTACATCTAAAACGAGAGCATCAAACCGCTTTGCCATTTTCCGGCAGAACAGTTCATCACGATCCATATGTTTGACTATGAATCCGCCGCCGTGAAAATTCAGAATCAGCGGTTTGCTTTCTCTTGCATTTTCTGGAGAGACAGCGTAGACTCTGGCATCTCCCTGGGATGTGGAAACAGCCAATTCCCGCACCGTTGCCGGATAGCTGTCCCATTCCTCCTGCGACACCGCACTGGCAGACTGTACGCCGGAACGCAGACGGGCTGCCAGTTCTTCTTTTTGCTTTTGAGTGAGCATAGGCTCCTCCTTTCTGAAGGTGCAGCATGACCCGTAAAAAAGGCCATGCTGCGTGGATAATCCATGAAATTTACATGGGAAAAACCGTCATCGTCCACAGCACACTGACAATACAGAAAAGAATGCAGGGAATAATGGACTGCTTCAGCGTGCTGGCCAGGTTGTAGCCGCCCGCGGCCATGTACTGTGGCACGGCAGGCGTCGCCATAGGCGTCATAAAGGCAGACAGACAGGCCGCCTGAACCAGAATGACGATACCCACCGGGTTGGCCCCCATACTCTGGCAGGCAAGAGCTGCAATAGGGATAAAGATCTGCATGACCGTGCGGTTTTGCATAAACTGCGTCAACAGGAAGGGAACGAGGAAGAACACAAGCCCCACCAGATAACGGTTGCCCAGTCCGCCGACCACATTCGCCAGTGCATCGCCAATGACGGTGCCTGCACCGGTAGCCTGGAGCGCGTTGCCCATGGTCAGACTGCCAACCAGCAGCAGATACATCCAGACAGGCATGGCATTGGTTGCCTCCCTGGGTGTCAGAACGCCGGTCATAACCATCAAAATAGCGCCGATCATACAGATCTGCCAGGTCGCCACACCAGATCCAAGAACGGCGGTCAGCGCGTTGCTGATCTGAGGCTGGAGAATCAGACAAACAGTGACTGCAATAAAGATGATGTAACCGCAGCGCTCCTGGAAAGGCTTCAATCCCTCCTGCTGACGTCCGCTGGTCTTTGCCTCTGTGATTTCAACCAAGGGCCGCTCAGGCGCAAATTTCACGGCAAAAAAGATGCAGTAGATAGCGCAGACGATAACCATCGGAAGTCGGGCCTTCATGGGGTCTGTTAAGGCAACCTGATAGGTGGTATAACCCACGCTCTCCAGATATGCATTGAGTTCGGCAAAAACAGTGGCTCCGCTGCCTACGGGAAATGCGCTGCAGGTGGCTATGGCTGCCACACCCAGGGGATACATCACCTTACTGGGGCTTACATTCATGTTGGCGCAGGTGGAGGCCATCATGGGACTCATAATACCGAATACGACAACAGGACTCTGGATGAACTGGGAAAGGACAATCGTAATCAGAATATAGGCTGCCATGACTTTGGTCAGGTTGCCTTTGGCAAGGCGATTTACACTGCCGGCAACCACGTTCACGAACTGCGTTCTGCGGAAGCCGGCTGCTACAACGAACATGCTCATCAGCATAATGCCATTGGTGTTGCCAAAATTGCTGAGAGCGGTTTCAGCGTCAATACAGCCGGTGATGATAAACAGCATGAAGCTGCACATGGAAACTGTTGCCATAGACCATTTGCCCCAGATAAATCCGGCGATTGTAAGAGCACAAATAATCAGGCAGATTGTCAGTGTACTCATAAAAATCTCCTCCTGTTTGGTTCGTTCTTCATGATTGTGCAAACTCTTACGGCCATCGCTCAGCAATTTGAATATAGCATTCAAAATACCGGGAATCCAATACATTTCAGTGATTGCCCGATAAATAAAAATGATTATTTTCACCTGATTTCTCTGATTTTTGCACTTTACCCGACAAAATCTCTGTGATATCATTCTGAATATCAGAAACCACAGAGAGGGGGCAAACG
>JAJQDL010000138.1:34278-61740 GCA_021202235.1 Lachnospiraceae bacterium | reverse complement strand
TATATATCATTTAAACTAATTATTCTCTTTTTCTATAAGAGGCGACAACATTCCAACACTGACTATGCCCGATGAGATAAAGCTGTTCCCCATCCACACGGGAATCACTCAGTGCAAATCGAACCGCATCCGCTACATCCAGAAGATATTCCGTTTCAATATCTGTAACATCCTCCGGATAGGAATATGAACGCTTATCATATCTTATAGTAGCAATGCCCTGTTCCGCCAATCCCCACGCCAGATCTGCAAAGACTCGATTGTTGTTCGTCCCGATCGGCGAATCCATTCCATTGGCACCAGAGCCCTGAATTAAAATAGCAACGGGAGGATTTTCAACATCCTTCGGCAAGGTCAGCATTCCGTTCAGCTGTTTTTCGGAGTCATACCCTAAAGTGATTGGAATCTCTATATAATCATCCGTTTCCGTTGGTTCTACAATGAGTGGTTCCAATGAAAAATCTACCTCTGCCAGCACCCCTTCTCCATCATAATAAAACACGGAACGAATGTGATATCGTCCATGTACAGAGATAACATCCACCCGAACCCCATTCTCCTCCTCGGTCGTTTCTGTAGTTTCCGTGCCACTAAAGGTTCTTGCAGAAGCCAGCAGTGTCTCCCAGGTTTCAGCCAGTTCTGTCTCCGTCACATCGAGGTTTTCTCCTGCTTCCTCCAGGAAAAAAGCATACTCTCCCTCACGAAAATATGCCACGTATGAAAGGCTCCGCGTGATCTCATCTTTTAAAGCCTCAGTCTGCGTTTCTTCAGGCATCGTCTTTTCCGATTCAAACTCTTCTTCTGAATCTGAAAAGGAAACCTGTTCTGTTTCATATACGCTTGAGGCATTCTTCCCAACAGCTCCTGTCTCATCTGCTCCTTGCCAGGAACAGGCTGTCAAAACAACAATTAACAGAATACACAGGGCATACAGCTGTCCTCTCTTTTTGCGGCTATCTTTCTTATCCATATGAGTCTCCTTTTTCACTCTGGTAAAAGCCAGAAGACTATTGTATAATAGTTTCATCCTTCTTTAGGGTAATCGTCTCATTTTAAAATACAGAGGAAAAGTCAGCCATGAAAGAGCATCAAATCGGAGAAGCAGCCAAACTGGCAGGTTTAACTGTCGAAACTCTGCGTCATTATGATCGAATCGGACTGCTGCATCCAAGTCGAACCGATTCCTTCACCGGCTATCGTTTTTATTCAAATGAGGACATTGCACAGCTCCAGGTTATCTCCTACCTGCGCTCCATTCATTTCTCCCTGGCAGAAATACAGCAACTCTTCTCCAATCGAAACATGCCGGACACGCTCTCTGCACTTGCTCAGGCCGAGCAAAGAATTGACAGACAGATCGAACAACTCAGGAAGGTCAAATACCATCTGAATTCCACCCTGCATAATTACAGTACCAAGCCTACCTATCCGGATTGGAAGCCCGATCAGCCACCGGAAATCCGTATACTCCCGGAACAAATCCTCTTTTTGGAACCGGAAATGCATGCTCCCACCGTAGAAAATCTGCTGAATTTTCATGATATGGTGGAAAGTCACATTCCTCCCCGGGATCGAGAACATTTCCATTTCCAGAATACAGCAGGACTTCTTATAAGAGGTGAAAAACGATGTCTTTTCGCCACTTGCATTCACCATAAAGACCATCCAAATCTGTATCGTCTTCCGGAAGGCCGCTATCTTTGCGGTTCCTGCGGACAAGATGATTATGAAACCTATATATCTTTCCTACGCAGCTCTCCAAAGGCGAAGAGCGCCTCCCCCCAGGCGCCCCTGGTTCTTGACCTTGCTTTTGTCGGGATTATTCAATGGAACTATGAAGTCCGTCTTTATCTTGACTCCTGATAAATCTTTCTGATGCTTTAATCGTTTAAAAGATCAGTGGTGTAACAATTCCTGCGAAAATTACCGAAGCAACTGTGACAGTAGTAAATCCACCTACTACCATCTTGGGAAGAAGATAATTCTGAATTCGCGCTGCCATCTCATCGTCACACTCCAGCGTCTTGCAGACCCCTTCGGTAACAATTTGTGTAGCCGGATATCCCACCATGCAGGTCACGGAGATTGCTGCAGAGACGAAGAAATCCCAACCAAGTATTTTCCCTGCTATTCCTCCCGCAAGCATACAGCCTGCCGCACCGACCAGCAAACATCCCACGACCGGAATGATCATGTCGATCAGACTCGCCACATCCACGGACGAGAAAGAGGAAACACAGGCTGCCACCAGTGCTAATGTCAAAAAACCGCTGGCGTTAGCCTTGGCCAGAGACTGTCTGTCCAGAAAGCCCAGCTCACAAAACAGAATGCCGCACAACAGATACATGATATTTACATTGATCGGGATTATTTCCACCAACGCATTCGCAATAAAGGCTACAATCGCGACCTTGGCAATAATCACAAAAGTTGTACTCAGCCTGGCAGGCATATCAGGAATTACTTTCAGATTGATTTTAAGTTGTTTACCATTCTCTGCAGCATCTTCCGGCAAAGCACCTCGTTTGATATACTTCTGCGCCTGTTTCTTTAAGCAAACATTCGCTGTCGGAGAACCGATAAAGCCCTGAAACCCATTAACCAGCATAGCGAAAGCTCCCAGGACAGGTGCTCCCGCTGCCTCAGCGGCTTGTTGAGTCATGACTGAAGCGATAGCTCCTCCGGCGATGGGAGATGCAGCGCACAATGCATACTCCCGGCCAAACAAAAGTGAACTGACCGTGAAAGAGACCAACGCCAGACCCAGCAGCGAGCAGAGTGCAACCACAACAGTCTTCCACTCAGTAATAAACTGCCCCAAGGTAATAGTCGTCCCCAAATTCACCAGAATCAGAGGAATGACATAGGCACTAACACTTGTCATCAATGTTGTATTGGTAACAGCACTTCCTAATGAATTTCCACTGGCATCCAGAATTTCCGATGGAATAATTCCTGTCAGAAACCCGGCAAGATACAGTACAGAAGCAATAATCAGGCCAGGAACAAATCCCTTTGTCAGATAGGAAAGAATATCTCCAAGTCCCCAAATCAAAGCAAAAATTACAAAGCAAAACAAGGGCGAGGCCCATAAATTTGCAAAATCCATCAATAAAATCCTCCTTCATCGGTTTTCTACATCTTCCTCATCTAGTGAAGCGTTCCGCCAGGTGAGTGAATATCCTCTGAATTCTCAATAATTGCTTCCACAGCTGCTTCCAAACCTGCAATGGTATCGTTCAGATTCATGCTGGGCATAAAACGTTTATCCACTGTCTGACTGGGAATATAGGGGATGTGAACAAATCCGCTGCGTGTATTGGGAAAATCCTTATGTACATGGTAGAGCACACCATACATCACATGATTACAAACAAAGGTTCCCGCTGTTGTAGAAACACTGGCCGGCAATCCTCTCCCATGGATTTTTTCTACCATCGCTTTTACCGGTAACATGGAAAAATAAGCATCCGGGCCATCCGGAAAAATCGCCTCATCTGTCGGCTGATTTCCTTCGTTATCCGGGATTCGTGCATCACTGAGATTAATTGCTACCCGCTCCGGAGTAATGTCTCCCCGTCCGCCGGACAATCCGACACTTAAAACAACATCCGGCTGTTCCCGATCCATTGCCTCACGAATCACCTGTACAGATTTTCCAAATACCGTGGGAACCATGAGTTTCACGATCTTTGCTCCGGCAATCTCGTCCTTCATGCGACTAACTGCCTCCCAGGCCGGATTTACCGTGTCATTGTCAAACGGATCAAAACCTGTCACTAAAACTTTCACTTGTACATACCTCCTATGTCTTTTGTGGTGCACTTTTTATGGATTTTGCACAATCTCACTATAAGGTCTTGTGTAACACAAGAGTCAAGGAGATTTTTTCTATTGTTTCATCACAATCTGCATGATATATTTGTATTGTACGTATATGCTATTTGTATCATTTGGTAAATATGATTGAAAACATCCCAGATACTGGTCGATTTTAATTGTCGAAATGGAATCATATGAACGATAGAATTAAAAAACTCCGCCGGAAACTGGCGGAGCAAAGAGATCAATATTTAGAAGACAGAAAACAAGCCTTATCTGAAAATTTCACACCTCCCACCTGCCGCAGCCTCTCTCCGGAAGAGGAAGAGGCGCTCATTGGAGAAGTTCTGCGACAGCTGGAGGAGATTCGCCTGGAAGCAGCCGGAGAAATGTCCGCGGAAGCTTATCTGGATCTTCTGGCTGAGCGCCTTGCCGCTCTCATGGAAGAATCCGGCGAGGCCTGGAACCTAGCTCTGTGGGATGCCAGAGTACGACGTGAGCTCCTTTCTTCCGGTCTGACCCGCGTATTCTGAAAACCTACAGCGTCCCCTTCGTCGAAAGCACGTCCGTGATCCGCGGATCCATACTTACCGCCTGATCAAGGGCCTTGCCGAAGGCCTTGAACATGGCTTCCATGATGTGGTGGTCGTTCTCGCCGTAGAATTCCTTGATATGAAGATTCATCCCGGCAGAGTAGCTGACCGCATAGAAGAATTCCCGCGCCATCTGCGTGTCCATCTGGCCGATGCTGGCATTCGTGAAGGATGCATCATAGACCAGATAGGGGCGACCGCTGAGATCGATGGCGCACAACAGAAGCGCTTCGTCCATCGGAAGGATGCTGCTGCCGAAGCGGCAGATACCCTTCTTATCGCCCAGCGCCTCTCGGATGGCCGTTCCCAGAACGATACCGCAGTCCTCGATCGTATGATGGCAGTCCACCTCCGTATCCCCGTCGCAGTGCAGGGTCAGATCGAAGAATCCGTGCCGCGCAAAACCGCTCAGCATGTGATCGAAGAAGGCCACGCCGGTATCCAGCTCCGCCTTCCCGCTGCCGTCCAGCGACAGGCTGCAGCGGATCTTCGTTTCCGCAGTGTTTCTTTCTACTGTTCCGATTCTGGACATCATTCAAAGTCCTCCTTCACATATTCACTGGTTCGCTTATGCCTCACTCCGCCAATGCAGAGGATATGGCCATGTCGCCTGCTATATCCTCTACTCCTTCTCCTTCGAAAGCAGGATCCGGTCATTCTCCATCTGCTTTCCGGCGTTCTGGCGGAATTTCTCGAGAAGATCCTCCACGGTCAGCTTATCACGTTCTTCGCCCTTCACGTCAAAGATGATATTTCCGGCATCCATCATCAGCGTGCGGTTCCCCAGCTCCAGAGCCTGGTGCATGTTGTGTGTCACCATCAGACAGGTGATGTTGCGCTCCGCCACGATGCGCTTGGTCAGATCCAGCACCTTCTCGGCCGTTGCCGGGTCGAGCGCCGCCGTGTGCTCGTCCAGGAGCAGCAGCTTCGGCGTCACCACGGTCGCCATGAGCAGTGTCAGCGCCTGCCTCTGGCCGCCGGAGAGCAGACCCACCGGCTGGCTCATGCGGTCCTCCAGTCCCATCCCCAGAAGCGCCAGATGCTCACGGAATTCCTTCTTGTTGGCCACACTGATGCGGCTGAAATAGTGATGCCGGTCCGTGGAAGCCCGCAGATAGGCCAGCGCCATATTTTCCTCAATCGTCATATGCGGCGCCGTCCCCAGAAGGGGATCCTGGAAGAGATGCCCGATCACCTTGCTGCGGAGATGCTCCTTGCGGAAGGTAATGTCCTCGCCGTCCAGAATCACATGACCTTCGTCCACATAGAAAGCGCCTGTGATGGCGTTGAACATCGTGGATTTGCCGGCACCGTTGCTGCCGACGATGGTCGCGAAGTCTCCGTCCGCCAGTTCGAGATTCACATGGGAAAGGGCCACCTTCTCATTGACCGTCCCCGGATTAAAGGTCTTGCAGATATTTTCCAGCTTCAGCATGCTTTTCCGCCCCCTTTCTGATACGCTCTCTCCTTCGCCCGGCGCTGCTGCCAGAACTGATATTTACCTTTCAGATAAGGGAAGGAAATGGCGACGGCCACGATGCAGGCCGAGACCAGCTTCAGGCACTCCGCCGGTACGTTGAGACGCAGAGCAACAGCCACGATAAAACGGTACAGGCAGCTGCCCAGAACCACACCAATGACCCGATGCAGGATGGAGCCCTTGTGGATCAGCGTACTGCCGATGATCAGACTCGCCAGCGCGATGGTCACCTGGCCGGTGCCGATGTTGATATCACAGGATTTCTGGTACTGCGCCAGAATGCAGCCGGACAGACCGGTCAGAGAGTTCGAAACGCATAAACCCACCGTGATGGTAAAGGCCGGATTGATGCTGGAGGCCTTCACCATGTCAGGATTATCCCCCGTAGCCCGGATGGAAAGCCCCAGGCGGGTGTTGAGGAACCACCCCAAGAACAGCGCCACAAGCGCGATGATTACAACGACCACGAATATCTTATACCAGCTCTGATACCAGCTGGCTTCGGAGACGCCCTTTGCCAGACTGAAGATCGTATCACAGGAGAAGAGATTCATCGTCGAGGAAAATCCCATGACCGCCAGATTGATGGTATACAGCCCGGTGTTGACGATGATTCCCGCGAGAATCGATTCCACGCCCATCTTCGTCTGCAGGAACGCGGTGATGAAGCCGGAACATACTCCGGCTGCCATGGCAGCGATCAGCGCCAGGAACGGATGACCGGCCAGCGTGACGCAAGCCCCGACAGCGCACCCCAGCGTGAAGCATCCGTCCGTGGACAGATCCGCAATATTCAGAAGGCTGAAGGATATAAACAGAGCCAGCGCTACCAGCGCATAGATGATTCCCAGCTCCAGAGCGCTCTGGACGATGGACAGGGTGAAGATTGTGGACATAGAATATTCTCCTCTGTGAAAATACGGTAAACTTGCATGCCTGTTTCACGGGCACTGTCGGTTGCTTCGTTCTTTTAACGCCCACAATCGTCACGGATGCGCGACTGTCAATATTCCGGACGCTCTGTCTATACAAAGTGCCGAATGGCGCATACGCCTTCGATGCGCAGGGCACCGAAGGCGTCACATGTTCTTACCTGATTACAAAATGATCCGATTACTCGAACTCCTCGGCTGTCACAGTCTCAATCAGCTCGGTAACCATGCTCTCAAACATACTGTAGTCGAGGCCGATGGCTTCTGCCGTCTCGGTATTGATCGTCGCGATACCGGTGCTCATGATGCGCACTTCCATGGTGGCAGGATCCGCGCCATCGACCAGAATCTCCACGGCCATGTCCGCGGTCTCAGTACCAAGCAGTTCATAGTCCGTACCGTAGCCGCAGAACGCGCCGTTCAGGGCGAAGGAATTCGCGCCGGTATAATGAGGAATCTTCGCATCGATAAATTTCTCATAGATGGACAGATCGGCTGTCTTCACCGTGATATCGTAGGGATTGAACACAGCGTCTAAGACAGCCGCGATCAGAGCGTCCGCCGCCAGCATGACTTCATCGTTGGTGGTGCCGGTCTTCTCCACAACCTCGATGCCGTTCTCCTCGCAGTAGGCCTTGGCGTCAGCGATAGCCTGCGTGGAGGAATCCTGTCCTTTATCGTACAGCAGACCCAGCGTCGTGATATCGGGATCAGCCGCCACGATCAGCTCCATGATGGCTTCGGTATCCAGAGCGTCCGAGGTGCCGGTGATGTTGGAGCCGGGCTCCTCCATGCTCGCCACCACACCGGAGCCGACCGGATCCGACACAGCGGAAAATACCACGGGGATCTGATTATCCTCAGTCGCCGCCTGCATGATCAGGGCTGTCGGGGTCGCGATGGGGATGATGATGTCCACTTCCTCGGCGATCAGATCAGTCGCGATCTGGTTCATGGTCGTGGAATCCGCCTGACCATTGTATGTATAGTCGGCATAATCAAAGGTCACGCCCAGCTCTGCTCCCTTTGCGTCCAGCTCGTCCTCAATAGCCTGCTCGATCTGGTTCAGAGAGGCGTCGTCCACATACTGCACGATACCGACCTTGTACACGGTCCCCTCTGCAGCCTGTGTCTCTTCCGCCGCACTGGTGTCCTCTGCTTCGGCCGTCTCCGCCGCTGTGCTCTCCACAGCCTCCGTTCCGGCTTCGGTCTCTGCCGCCGTGGTCTCCGTAGAGGAAGAGCTGCTCCCACAGCCTGCCAGCCCCGCCGTCAGAGCGAGAGCCATCGTGATTGCCAGCATTCTTCTTGTCTTCATGTTGCTTCCTTCCTTTCATTGTAATCCTGCGAAGAATAAATCTTCGAGAAGTTTAAAACCTCCCAGAATGAAAACGTATCTCAAATCCGCTGATTTGTCAAGACATTTCAAAAGATATGTTTCTTTCTCTTCCAGCCGCCCTTCCGGTAAAAATACAGGATTGGCCGCTCCAGTCGGCGCTTCAGAATGATCTGAATCTCCTCCTTCGGGTGGATCGGCTGCACAAGGATACTGCGTATCCCGGCGCGGTTTGCCCCGAAAATATCCGTGAAGAGCTGGTCACCCACGAAGACGGCCTCCTCCGGTCGTACGCCCATGATCTGACAAGCCTCCCGATATCCGGCGGCGGCAGGTTTGTGGGCATTGCAGAGGAAGGGTGAATTCACCGCCTTCGCGAAAGGGCCCACCCGCGGCTCCTGGTTATTGGAGCTCAGGAAGGTAGCAAGCCCCAGCGCATGCAGGCGCCCGAAGAGGGCCACCGCCTCCGGCGGGGCCGCCGCCCCGTGGGGCACCAATGTATTATCAATATCAAAGAGAATCCCCCGGACACCCCGCTCCGCCAAGCGTTCATAGAAAATCTCATAAGAAGAAACCGCCGTCTGATTAGGATAAAAAACCTCCAGCATCTCTAGTTCCTCTTCTTTGCCAGCTTCTCGATCTCCCGCAGGAAGGTCTCCACATCCTTGAATTCCCGGTACACCGAAGCAAAACGCACATAGGCCACATCGTCAAGCTCCCGCAGCCTGTCCATCACCATTTCGCCTACTTCGGAGCTGGAAATTTCCCGCGAGTCACGGCTGAGAATCTGATTTTCCACCTCATCCACCAGGTTGTGAATCTCATCCATGGGGATCGGCCGCTTATGGCAGGCCCGCAGCGCTCCCGCCTCGATCTT
This sequence comes from Lachnospiraceae bacterium, assembly GCA_021202235.1. Taxonomy (GTDB): domain Bacteria; phylum Bacillota; class Clostridia; order Lachnospirales; family Lachnospiraceae; genus UBA3305. The sequence continues at coordinate 52,703 of JAJQDL010000138.1, read as the reverse complement.
CGACCGATCATAGGGCTCCCGGCTGTCGTCCTTCTTGATGATCATCATAGGGATCGTCTCCACCTTTTCATAGGTGGTAAATCTCTTCCCGCAGCTCTCGCACTGACGCCTGCGGCGAATCGCATCGTCCGCGGGGCGGGAATCAATGACGCGGGTATCCTCCGCGCCGCAAAACGGGCACTTCATAAGCACTCACTCCTCTCTCTTCAATATTTACACCGGGTCAGACATTTGCCCGGATCGATCTCCACCAGGATGATATCCTTGCCGATCTGACGCACACAGGGGAAGGGAATAATATATTCACTGTCCCGCCCGAGACAGCCGAGGATCTGACAGGGTCCCGGCACGATCAGCGCGCAGAGACAGCCGGAGTCCGGATCAAAATCAAGATCCGCCACGTATCCCAGGCGTTTGCAGTCGCAGATGTTGATGACTTCCTTCTCCCGCAGATGACAGATGCGCATCGTTTTCTCCGCATTCTCAGATTCATCTCTTCCAGACTATGCCAAAATCGAACCCGGGGTCCCAGAAAATTCCCCACCGGCACCATTCCTGCGGTAAGAAGGCATTTTATGACATCCCATTTCCTTCAAATCCTGCAAATACCAGAGCCGGATTTCGGTGAGCTCAGGGCCTGTTAAGAAGATTTCTTTAACAGGACCTTAATTCCTTCCGAATTCCGTCAGCACCAGACCCGGATTCCGGTCCTCCACCATCCCCACGCTCCAGGAATTCACGAAGATCAGCAGCGGATTCCCTTTGAGATCACGGATTCGTTTCATATCAGAGGTTCCCTGAATCTTCTCCACATCCACCTCGTCCTGATTTTCAATCCAGCGGATATATTCATAAGGAAGATTTTCGAGCTTCGCCTCCACATTGTATTCATTCTGCAGCCGGTACATGAGAACGTCAAACTGCAGCACACCCACGACGCCGACGATGATCTCCTCCATCCCGGTATTGAATTCCTGGAATATCTGGATGGCGCCCTCCTGGGCAATCTGGTTGATGCCCTTGAGGAACTGCTTGCGCTTCATCGTGTCCACCTGACGCACCCGGGCGAAATGCTCCGGCGCGAAGGTCGGGATTCCTTCAAAGGCAAATTTCGTATTTCCCGCGCAGAGCGTGTCCCCGATGGAGAAAATGCCCGGGTCGAAGACACCGATAATGTCCCCGGCGTAGGCTTCCTCCACGAGCGTCCGCTCCTGCGCCATCATCTGCGTGGACTGGGAGAGGCGGATCTTCCGCCCGCCCTGAATGTGATTGACCTCCATGCCCGCCTCGTATTTGCCCGAGCAGATGCGCATGAAGGCAATACGGTCGCGGTGTGCCTTGTTCATATTGGCCTGAATCTTGAAGACAAAGGCTGAAAACGGTTCCTTCACCGGGTCGATCACGCCGATGTCCGCCGTCCGGGGTTCCGGCGGCATGGTCATTTTCAGGAAATGTGTCAGGAATGTCTCCACACCGAAATTCGTCAGCGCGGAACCAAAGAACACCGGGCTCAGCGTTCCGGCCGTCACCATCTCCATATCGAGCTCCTGCTCGGCGCCATCGAGCAGCTCGATGTCGTCCCGCAGCTGGTCGAGATTCAGCGAGCCAATCGTCTCCGCAGCCTCCGGGGCATCAATGTCCACCTCATGGGTCTCGATCTCCCGCTGTCCGGCTCCCTCGGCCTTGAATGTCGTGATCTTCCGCGTCGCCCGGTCGTAAACGCCCTTGAAATTCTTGCCGGAGCCGATGGGCCAGTTGACCGGACAGGTGGCGATGCCCAGCACCTGTTCGATATCATCCATCAGATCAAAGGGATCCCGGGCCTCCCGGTCCATCTTATTGATAAAGGTAAAGATCGGAATATGCCGCATGACGCAGACCTTGAACAGCTTGATAGTCTGCGCCTCGACGCCCTTGGAACCGTCGATCACCATGACCGCCGAATCCGCTGCCATCAGCGTCCGATAGGTATCCTCCGAGAAGTCCTGATGGCCTGGCGTATCCAGGATGTTGATGCAGTAGCCGCCATACTGAAACTGCAGCACCGAGGAGGTGACGGAGATTCCTCTCTCCTTCTCGATCTCCATCCAGTCTGACACAGCGTGCTTCGCCGTCTTCTTTCCCTTGACGGAACCAGCCAGATTGATCGCACCCCCGTAGAGCAGAAATTTCTCCGTCAGGGTCGTCTTCCCGGCGTCCGGGTGGGAAATGATGGCGAAGGTCCGCCGTTTTTGTATCTCTTCTTCCAAATGTTCCATGGGTTCCTCCAAAATGTCCCGATTATTTCTTATCTGTGAGGCTGCGGCCTCTGAGTTTTTTGTGCGTTTGAAAAAACTTTTCGTAAAAGCAGCCAGCCGATGCTCATTCTCCCATCTCTGCCAGACGGTCCAGGATCCGCTCCGCTACCTCATCCTTGCTGAGAAGCGGCAGCTCCTCATCTCCCTGCGCCGTGATCAGTGTGACCACGTTGGTGTCGGTGCCGAAACCGGCTCCCGCCTGCTTGAGATTATTGGCCACAATCATATCGAGATTCTTCTTCACCAGCTTCTTCCGGGAGTTCTCCACCATATGCTCCGTCTCCATGGAGAAGCCGCAGAGGATTTGTCCCGGGCACTTCCTCTCTCCCAGCGTACCCAGGATATCCTTCGTCCTGGTCAGCTCCAGAACGGAGTCATCCTCCTGCTTTTTAATCTTATTGTCCGCCACCGTCTTCGGCCGGTAGTCCGCGACAGCTGCCGCCATGATGACGATCTCACTTTCTGCGGCGTGCTCCGTCACTGCCTGATACATCTCTTCGGCGGAGACCACATCCACGCAGGTGACATACGAAGGCTTCTCCAGCGATGTCGGGCCGGTAACCAGGGTCACCTCCGCGCCCCGGGCCGCTGCGACCTTCGCCAGCGCATAACCCATCTTGCCGGTGGAATGATTGGTCAGGAAACGCACCGGATCGACCGCCTCCCGGGTGGGCCCGGCCGTCACCAGGACGTTCTTCCCCTTCAGATCCTTTTCATACCCCAGGAGATATTCCAGATAATCAACAATCCGTTCCGGCTCCTCCATGCGGCCTTTGCCCGTGGTTCCGCAGGCCAGTTCGCCCTCCTCTGGCTCCAGGATGCGGAAGTTCCGTGTCTTTAACACCGCCAGGTTATACTGCATAGCCGGGTTCTCATACATCCTCGTGTTCATGGCCGGCGCGACGATCTTTTCGCAGTCGCAGGCCAGCATCGTCGTCGAAAGCATATCATCGGCGAGCCCGTGGGCGAACTTCGCCAGCACATTGGCATCCGCCGGGGCCACCACGAAAGCATCCGCCCAGTCTGCCAGAGACACATGCTCCACGCGGATCTCGTGATTCCGGTCTAAGGTGACCACAATACACTGATGCTTCGTCAGCTGTTCTAATGTCAGCGGCGCGGTGAACTGCGTCGCATTCCGCGTCATGATCACCTGCACGTTCGCTCCGCGGCGCACCAGTTCCCGCGCCAGGACGGCGCTCTTATAACAGGCGATGCTGCTGGAAACACCGAGCAGAATATTTTTATTTTTCAGCATAAGGCTCTCTTCCTTCCTCACCGCCCTCCGGCGATGCCTCATTTCCGTGAATTTACTGGACAGAAAAATGCCCGTGTGATATAGTATTTTCGGTTTATTTTTAACCTGACCCTGATTGATTATCTTATCATACGCGCACTCTGTTTGTCCAGAGAAATACACGATGCCATCGGACAATTTATGCCGAACGGAGAACCATCTGCAGCATCACACCGTTTAACAGCCGTGCGCAGGGAGGAGATACCTTATGATTTTAGCGATCGACATTGGAAATACCAACATCGTCGTCGGCGCCATGGAGGGAGACACGCCTCTGTTCGTGGAGCGCCTTTCCACCGACAGCGGCAAGACGGATCTGGAGTGCGCAGTCTCTCTGCGGACGGTTCTGGATATTCATTCTCTCAGTCCGGAAGGCTTCGAAGGATGCATCATCGCCTCGGTCGTACCTCCGGTCACCGGTACGGTCAGCCAGGCATTGGAAAAGCTCCTGGGACAGATTCCCATGATCGTGGGTCCCGGCTTGAAAACGGGGCTTAACATCAAAATCGAGAATCCGGCACAGCTGGGCAGTGATCTGGTCGTGGATGCGGTTGCCGGCATTGCCGAATATCCGCTCCCTCTTCTGATTATCGATATGGGAACAGCAACCACAATCTCTGCGGTTGATCGCAGGGGCACTTATCTGGGCGGCGTCATCATTCCCGGCGCGCGCGTTTCGCTGGATTCCCTGAGCAGCCACGCCTCGCAGCTTCCCCGCATCGGCTTCGAGCCGCCGAAGAAGCCCATCGGCACCAACACCGTCGAGTGCATGAAGAGCGGCATCGTCCTGGGGAATGAGTACCTGCTTGACGGCATGCTCACCAGCTTGGAGGTCGACCTCGGAGCACCTCCAACCGTCATCGACGCCCGCGGCCTGTCCCACTACATCATCCCCTACTGCCGGCGGAAGATCATCTACGACGACACGCTGCTGCTGAAGGGACTGAATACTATTTACCATAAAAATATAGACCGGAGAGGATGAAACAGGCGCAAAACAGAAAGAATCTTCATAGTATGAAGCAAAAAAGGAAGACGGTCTGCAATAATGTATTGCAAGGCAGTCTTCCTTCATTACGCTGATTGTTCTTATCTTAGCATGTCCTCACGACATGACTCGGGAATACCGATGGCTGTAAAATCACGTTCCTCAAATGCATTTCCACAGCGTGTGATAACCATCCTGTCTCCCCCGCTTTCATCCCAGGCTGCAATCTCCACCTTTTCTGGATCGTAGCTGTCGATCAGGGCCAGCACCCGCTCCACATGATTTTTCCCAAGAGGCTGATACCAGTGTGCGCCCCAGATATCCTCGTACCCTCCATGCTTCTGCAGACGCACCAGAGCAGCGCGGTAAGCGCTCAGCGGCAGACCGGCGAGCAACAGACAACGCTTCAGAATCGCATCACCGGAAAATACCAGCTTCGTTTTACGATCAAAGAGGATCATGCTGCCCTTTGTGTGTCCCTCCAGGCGCAGCAACTCCACTTCCCGATCACCCAGATGAAGAACTGTCCCCGCCGGAACTCGACAGAATCGATAATCTTTGCAGGAATTTACCGATTCGCAGCGCTCCTTTTCTCCTTCCTGCTCAAAATAGACCGGTTCTTCTGTCTCTCTTTCCTCCTCCAGAATCAGAATTTCACCAAATTGCCTGTTTCCACCGGAATGATCCGGATGAACATGTGAATTGACGACCACCAGAGGTTTTTCCGTGAGTCTTTCTACATAACCCTTCAGATCTGCATTACCGAAACCAGTATCCTGAAGCAGCGCTCTCTCCGACCCAATCAGAAGATACGTGATAACGTATCCCCATCCCGAGAGCTCACCCGGTCCTTTTATATACCCCGGGCACTGAATCGCATAAGTATCCTTAGCAATTTGCCAATGGTTAAAAGTTCGTTCCTTCATCGTGTATCCGATCCTTTCTGTTCGCCAGATCTGGTACCATCAGTTCCCGATATACTTAGTTAAAATACGAATTTTCGTAGTGCAGATATCCATTGGTAATCTCCAGGTTCTGCAAACTGTCATTTGCAAGGACATAGATCGTCTGCGTCGCAATGGGAAGCCAGTACATTCCACTGCTAATAAAATAGTCCTGAACCTGTGCATAAACTTCCTTGCGTCCCTCTTCATCCAAAGTCTGAGACAGCGTATCAAGAAGTTCTTTATACTCGTCGTAGCCATCGACCTCAGTCATCTTGCACAGTCCAAATACAGCATCATTAATCAGACCGGCATAAGCGTCTCCCGTGCAGACTGTTGCTCCGCGAATGTAAAGATCATAATCGTTTGTATTGTTCAGGATATCACCGGCCGTAGCAAAGTCAACCTGCTGAATATCCAAAGTGATGCCAACTTCTGCCAGCATGTTGTTCATCTGTTCCGCGATCAGACGACGTACCGGTGTACTGTCCACCACAATCGAAAGTGTCAGTCCATCCGCATATCCGGCCTCCTCCAGAAGTTCCTTCGCTTTATCCGGATCATACTGATACGGCCAGTTTTCCTCCTCGTAGGTATCAACATATCCAAAGGCATGGGAACCAATAATGCTGTACATCAGCTCCGCACCTCCGTTGAACGGGCCAGCCAAGATCGTGTCACGATCTACAGCATAGGCAATCGCCTGACGAACACGGATATCTGAAAGTGCTTCCTTACTGTTATTCATACCCACGTAAATTTCCGTATTTCCGGAAACTTCATACATTTCTACGCCTGAACCATCCGAGGAGTCGATCGAAAACGCATCCTCGTTGTTCAGATTAAAAACCACATCCACGCCACCAGTAGAAAGTTCCATCAGTGCTACAGATGTCTCAGAAATCACACGAAATACCAACGTCTGAATGACAGGTGTTCCGTTCCAGTAGTCCTCAAAAGCTGTCATCGTGATGCTGTCACCAGATACCCAATCCGAAACGTAGTACGGTGAAGTCGTGACAGGCGCCTGCCAGAAAGTATCTCCCTGCTCCTCATAGGCGTCATAATCAAAGACATACCAGCCAACCATACCAGTCATCCAGCCACCGGAGACTTCATTGAAGGGAATATGCAATGTATACGTATCAATCACTTCAATATTCTCCGCATCGATATAGCTAAATGTACTGCTATATGTACCAGTCGTACTGACATAAAGAATGTCTTTTTGCACAATTTCTGCCGTCATTTCATTGCCATTATGGAAAAGAACCCCCTGTCGCAGATACGCAGTAACTCCCATTCCATCCTCATCCAACTCCCAGCTCTCCATCAATGCCGGTTCATATTCACCGTCTGAGGAGAGTTGCATCAAACACTCTCCGACCATGTCGAAAAGCCCCAGATACGGATTCCCGGTCAGTGTATCTACATCAAGTTTTCCGGGATCCTCCGCCAGCGCGATCGTGATCGTGTCCTTGGTTGTCGTAACCGCGGAAGACTCCTCAGATCCCTCTGAACCGCTCTCCGTCGCTCCTGCTGCTGTGCTGTCCGTACTCCCGGAGCTGGACTGCGAGCTGCCACAGGCTCCAAGAACCATGCAGCAGACCATCAAAAGAGCCACTGCTGAAAACAACTTTTTCTTCATGCTTTTTTCCTCCTGTTACTAATTTTTTTCTATCTCCAGGTGATTTTGATTCACCAGGTGACACTTGACAAAATGACCAGGCTGCACCTCCTGCAACTCCGGTTCAGACGCTGAACATGCGGCGGTCGCATACCTGCAGCGGGCCGCGAAACGACATCCTGGCTTCGGATTGATTGGGGAAGTAATTTCCCCTTTCAGAAGAATCCTCTCGCTTTTGTGATCAATATCCGGCACAGGAAGGGCACTCAGAAGTGCCTTCGTGTAGGGGTGATACTGGTGCTGGAACAGCTCTTCAGAACTGGCCATTTCCACCATCTGTCCCAGATACATAACCATAATATTATTAGAAATATATTTCACTACAGAAAGATCATGAGTGATAAACAGATACGTAAGCCCTCTTTCCTCCTGAATATCAAGCATGAGGTTGAGAATCTGTGCCTGAATTGATACATCCAGCGCACTTACAGGCTCATCACACACGATAAATTTCGGATTCAGAGAGAGCGCCCGGGCAATACCGATTCTCTGTCTACGACCACCGTCCAGCTCATGCGGATACGTATTGACAAATCGCCGCGCCAGCCCCACAGTATCCATCAGTTCAAATACCCTGTCCTGAATCTCTTTTCCTTTCAGATGACTATGCATCTGCAAGGGCTCCGCAATGGTCTGGTAAACCGTCATCCGGGGATTCAGGGAAGAAAACGGATCCTGAAAGATGATCTGCATTTCCTGTCTCAGCTGGCTGAGACGACTGCGGCTCACTTGTGTGATATCTTCCCCTTTGTAGATGATCTGTCCTCCGGTATTATCAATCAAATGAAGTAATACCCGGCCCAACGTGGACTTCCCACACCCGGATTCGCCTACGACACCAAGGGTTTCTCCTTCATTGATTTTAAAGGAGATCCCGTCTACTGCATGCAGAGAACCCGCCGGCACTTTAAAATATTTCTGTAAATTATTTGTTTCCAGAATTGTTCCCATGGGAGACTCCTTTCTCACAGCTATGAAGGCATCTTACCATATGTCCGTCTGCGGAAATTTCTTTCAGCGGAATTGCCGCCTTTGTGCATTCTGCCGTGCAGAACTCGCACCGGGGAGCAAATTTACAGCCCGTTGGCAGATTCGCCGGATCCGGCATCAGACCTGGAATCGGCTTAAGTCTCCGTGCTGTACTGTTGATATTGGGAAGGGAGGCAAAAAGCCCCTGCGTATACGGATGCGCTGTGCTTTTGAAAATATTTCTGGCTGACCCGATTTCCACCACTTCGCCGGCATAGATTACAGCGACCTTATCACGCATTTCTGCAACCACCCCGAGATCATGGGTGATCAGAATCACGGAAGTATTCAGATCTCTCTTCAGTTTATTCATCATGTCCAGAACCTGAGCCTGAATCGTTACATCCAGTGCCGTTGTCGGTTCATCGGCAATCAGAAGCTCCGGTGTACAGGCCAGGGCAATGGCGATTACCACCCTCTGTTTCATGCCTCCGGAAAACTGATGCGGATATTCTCTGTGACGCTCAGCGGGAATTCCCACCATCTCCAGCATATCCTGCGCACGACGCAACGCTTCTTTTTTTGACACTTTATTGTGCAGCCAGATCATCTCCGCGATCTGATCTCCTACCGTATCAATCGGGTTAAGCGCCGTCATAGGATCCTGGAAAATCATGGAAATTTTATCGCCGCGAATCTTTCTCATCTCCGCCTCTGATTTTCCATAAAGATCCTGCCCTTCAAATTGAACCTCTCCGCTGATCACATGCCCCTGAGGCTTGGGTGTCAGGCGAAGGATCCCCATTGCAATCGTTGTCTTTCCAGCGCCCGTCTCTCCAACCAGCCCCAGCGTCTCGCCCTTATTCAAATCAAAGCTCACATGATTCACCGCATGACAGGTGCCGGAATCCTGTGTCACATACTCGATCGTCAAATCTTTAATTGAAAGAATTTTCTCCTGTTCCATCTCTCACCCTCCTACGATTTCACACGCCGATCCAGCGCATCACGCAGACCATCACCAAATACATTCAGTGCAATAACGACCAGTGAGATCGGATGCCCAGGGAAGGTTACCATATAAGAATGCTGAAGAATGTAGCTCCTGGCCGAGGAGATCATGGCGCCCCATTCTGGATATGGAGCCGGAACTCCCAATCCAAGGAAGCTCAGAGCCGCCACCGAGTTGATGGCATTGGCGACACCACCTGTCAAAGCCACAATAAAAGGAGACAAAACATTCGGCAGCAGGTGCTTAAACATGATCCGGGCATCCTTTGCGTCAATGGCCCTGGCTGCCTCAATAAATTCCTGTTCTTTCACGGAAAGAATCGGACCTCGAACCGTACGGGCAAAATTCGGTATACCGGCTACACCCACGGCAATGATGGCGCTGGTCAGCCCGCTTCCAGCGGCTGTGGAAACAGCGATAGCAAGCAGCAGATAGGGAATCGCCATAAAGATATCCAGGCAGCGCATAATAATATTATCGGTTCTGCCACCATAAAAGCCTGCGATTGCTCCTAAAATCACTCCAAAGAAAGCGGATATAGCGGTGGCTGAGACCGCCACCATCAGCGAAATCCTGCCGCCATATAAAATACGACTGAAAATATCTCTTCCCAATTCATCTGTAGCGAAAATGTATTCCCGACAGGGTTCCATAAATTTTAGAGTGACATCCTGGGCATCATAGCTATAAGGTGCAATCACTGGAGCCAGCAAACATACCGCCACCATGAAAATCAGGAGAATACCGCCGATTACCGCGCCTTTATTGCGAATCAGGCGTGACATGACTTCTCCAGCCATACTGCGTTTTTTTATGATATCTTCGCCTTCAATCTTCATGCCTGCGCCTCCTTCTTCACTTTTTTCACGCCCTGAAACTGAGACTTGATCCGGGGATCGACTGCGGCATACAGGATATCTACCAGAAGATTCACAACGCAGATACCCAGTGCCAGTACGATTACACTGCCTCGAATCACCGGATAGTCACGGCTGCTGATCGCATCAGCAATGAGACGTCCCACACCTGGTATGGAGAAAATCTGTTCTACGATCATCGCTCCTCCCAACGCCACTCCAAAAGACTGTCCCACGGCAGTGATAATCGGAATCAACGCATTTCTCAGAACATGATGCCGTGTGATATAGCCTTCCTCCTGCCCTTTGGATCTTGCCGTTGTTACATAGTCCATACGAATGCAGTCCAGCATGCTTGAGCGGGTCACACGCATCAGATTGGCCGCATGTGCAATTCCGATCGTAACCGAGGGAAGTATCCAATACCTCGGACCATAAAATCCGGAGACTGGAAGCCACTGTAATCTCACAGCAAAGAACGAGATCAGCAGCAGTCCAACCCAGAAGATCGGCGCAGAGACGCCTGCCATGCCCAATAATCGAACAAGTGTATCAATCCAGGAATTTTGTCGGTTGGCCGCCACAATTCCCAGAAGAAGCCCCAGGATAATTGCCACAGTGCAGGATGTGATCGCAAGAAGAAAAGTCACCGGGTATCTCTCCATGATCGAGGTCGTCACGGTTTTTCCCGTTTTATAGGAGGTCCCCAAATCGCCCTTTGTCACCAGATTCAGCATATACCTTCCATACTGTACCAGCAACGGATCATTCAGGCCATATTCCTCTCTCCACTGTTCCTTTACCTCTTCCGTGGCAGTCTCCCCCAGAGCCAGGGTGGCCGGATCACCGGGTGTGAGATACAAAAGGAAAAAGATGACGAAGGAAACGCCAATCATAACCGGGATCATCGCGAGTATTCGCTTTAGTATGTATTTGTACATCATGATCCTCCTTTCGTTTTGATGGGTCGAAATTATCACTTTTCAACGGTTATTGTCCAGAAACACATTTTCAAAAACAAAAAAATCACCCTTTCTCATCTGAAAAAGTGTGATTTTTTGAAAATATGTGATTTTTACAACTCTACTGATTCTGTATAATAGCGACCTGATTCATGAAAATATTGATCGTATCATCGCCGAGACTATCTCGTAGATTTTCCAGAGCAGTGTCCTTTGCCTCACTCCATGCAGCATAAAAACTATAATCCGGGTACACTACCTCTGCGCCGCTGGATGTCGTATCCTCCTCTAGTTCTGAAAGTTTCTGCTGTACTTCGCTGAAATAGTTTTGCAGGATAATCTTTTGCTCCTCACTAAGATTATTGTATTGTTCCAGGTTCATGGCACATACATATATATTCAGGGCAGAATTGACCGGAATAATATATTTCTGCAAACGATAGGATCTTGTTGAACAAAAAGTCTCATAATCGATCAGCTGGGCATCCATTTCACCAGACAACAGGCTTGCATAGATGTCATACGGTTCAACGGTCACAACGTGCATACCCAAAGACACCCAGAAGACATCTGAAGACTTATAAAAGGGCTCCCCTCCCACTGTGACACCCACAAGATCTTCAGCGGAAGAGATCCGTTCATTGGATGCCAGGTACAGACTGGTTTTACTAAAGCATGCCAACAGCTCCAATCCTCCGGCGCGGTAATATTCTTCCAATGTCTCCCCATAGCTGCTCTCCATCAGATGATTAAACATCTCCGAATCAGAAAATATACCTCCAATTCCCAGAAGAACCGCTTCTGGTACTACGCTTGTCCACGACAAAGGCCTTCCGATAACGATATCAACCGTTCCCAGAAAAGCTCCCTGCGCCAAATCCTGACTGTCTCCCAAAATACCATCATCATAGATGTCAATTTGCAGCTCTCCTCCCGAGATTTCCTTCAGATCTTCCGCGCATTCCCTGAATACACTTCCACTCCGTGTTCCGCTCCAGTCTTGCACTGTACCCAGAGAGAGGGTCATAACACGGTCGTCCTCCGTCACCGTCTCTTCGGTCGTCATCGTCTCCGTCGCGTCGCTGTTTTCTGAGGAACACCCTCCTGCGACAACAAGAAGAACTAATAGAATCATCCAGCCAAATCGCAGTCTCATCCTCCGCTTCTCTCCTTTTTCTTTTCCGCCCGGTATTTCCCTGGCGTTCCTCCCGTATGTTTTTTATATACACGGCAATAGCTTTGCATCGAATTGAAGCCGCATCGCAGCCCCACCTCCTGTACGGACAGATCTGTCGCCTCGAGAAGTTTCTGTGACTGATTGATTCTGCAGGTGTTCAGATAATAAATAACAGAGTTCCCTGTCAGCTCTGTAAAAAGAGAACTCAGATATTGGCTGGAGATCCCGACCGAACGACTGATTTCATCCAGAGAAAGATCTCCCTCTGCGAAATGCGTCCTCATATACGTCTTGGCTTCCTCCACATACCAGCGGGATTTTTTCTTCCAGTCCAGGCATATTTGCCTGAGGCATTTTTCTCCATACGCCAATACATATTCTGTTATTTCCTCCGTCGTCTCATATGCTTCGAGACAAACAGAGTCCATACTTTCCGCATCAGATGGGCGAAGTGCCAGCATCTGAAGCACAAGTTCGTCCACAATCCACTGGATATGTTTCCGTGTTTCTTCAATATCTCCGCTTTCCTTCACAACTCCAGATAAAAATCTCTGATATTCGCGGATCGCTGCAATCTCATTGCCACTCTTTGCAGTCTCCGTAATATAGTCTATCTGCTTCACATACATATCCCTGAGTTCATTTTTCTTCGTTAGCTCTGCAGAAGGCTCCTCCGTCTGCTGGGACTGACAAAGACGAACCGTTTCCTGATATGCATAACTCAGATTCTGCATCGGATGACAGATCTGACTTTGAAAAATATTTACTGTGTACGGGAGTTTCTCAGTCTCCGCCTCCATAGAACTGCGAATCTCCTTCAGAACCTGTTTTCGCTGAGCAGAGGACTCCCTCTGTACAAACCAGATAACCGCGCAACAACGGTTTGTCCGTGTAAAAAAGGCAAAAATCTCTATATTTTTTGTATTCTTCTGCGCCAGAAGATCCAAAAGACTCTTTTGGTATAGATTAATCTCAATCTCTGTAGGATTCCTCTGCCCCTTTTTCCGGATCTCATAAAGCTGTACTGCAAAATCCCCTTCCCACAGCTCACCACGCCCGAAACCATCCAGTGTTTCACGCAGGCTCTCTTCCGTATACTCACGCTGCTGAACAATCCGGCGCATCATACTCTCCACGACCTCATGATAAACCAATGTGATCAGATCCGAATAGCGCTGATTTTGATCCACCGTATCACTGTAGATATCACCTAACCAGGTCAGTTCATTTTTCTTTTCATGTCTTTCCTCATCAAGACCTTTTATGGTTTCCGAATTATGCAGCGGCCTTCCAGAAGCGATCTTCAGTAAATACCTAATCGGACGATAAATCTCTTTTGTGACAAACCAGGCAAGGAAAAGACTTACACATAAGTAGATCAAAAGAAGCGGAGCCAACATTCTGCCTATCTCCGGAAGTGAAAGCGTGAGAGAAGGATCCGATTGGTTCATTAAGAAAATCCAGCCGCTATGGGAAGACTGTACAACATAATAATCTCCCGTCAGATTCTCTGTGTCTATGAGATCGTCGGAGGCAAGATCCAGCCCCATGTCCCATAATGAATCCAAAAGCACGCCCTTTTCACTCAATATCGCTGTCTCTGCCGGCTGATTTTCAAGTTGACCTTCGATATATTGCCAAAGAACTGATGCATTGATCTCCGCCAGCACCACACCAACCAGTCTTGGAAGGCGGATATTCAGTGCAAGAATGATCTTTCCCTGCGAATACGTTACACACCATCCCGTCTCTTCCTGTCCGGAATCAAATGCCTCATACTGCTCCATATAGTCTTCAATGACTTCCCGATTGGCAAAATAATCCAGTGTAATGCTTGTCCCCGTAGAACTGTAGACCCAATCTGAATATGTACAGTATAACCAAATCTGACGGATCAGATAGTTTCCGTCAGCTAAATTTTCTAATTCCTGCAGAACATCTGACACTCTTTCCGCATCTGCCACATCGGGATTCACCAAAAGAGACAGAATTTCCCGCTTCCAGACGCCGATATTGATGTTGTCTGCCGTCAACTGAAAAACCGCATCTGTATTCTCCTGAAGCTGTTGAAGGGACTGCATATTTCCCGCATAGACCGTTTCACTGTTCCACTCACTTGTCTTTTTAAAAAAATAAAAAACAAAGTACAGACTTGTAAGAACGGCTAATAGAACCATCATAATCATGAGCCTTCTATATATGCCTCTTCCGCCACCCAGGGGTTCTCTTTCCGCGTCGACAGTTTTCAAAGATGCAGGTACCCTTTTCAACATGATTTTTTTGCCTCTTACCCTGCTTTTGATAATCCTTAGGAATCCATCTTGTTCCCAGTCATATTGAGAGATCGTCGAAACTCACAAATTCTACTGTAGTTTACAGCAGTTTTCTTCTCTATCATTATATACGTTTCTCCAATTCTTGACAATCCGAATTTCATATGCAACAGTTTCATTTTTTAATCCGCTTATTTCATATATTCCTTCTGTCAATCAGATTCTAACCATTGCCGTTCCCTGTAAGTTAATCCCCCAAAAACGCTGTCTGCCATTATGTGATATATTTTGTCACACGCTGCAGCTTGCTTTTTTCAGGCACACGTCGTATAATAAACTCACAAAAGGAGAGGTATATGTCGAACAGTCTGAAAAAATGGGAAGATCTGGAACTGAAAGATGATTTCATGTTCGCCAAGGTCATGCGGGACCCGGAACTGTGCCAGGAAATGCTGGAGCGGCTGCTGGGATTTAAAATCACCGGGATTCGCTATCTGGAGGAACAGAAAACCATCGACATTTCGTATGACAGCCGGAGTATCCGCCTTGACGTCTATGTAGAGGATGACCGGCAAACCGTCTACAATGTGGAGATACAGACAACCAGCTCCCCGGAGCTGGCCAAGAGAAGCCGCTACTACCAGGGACTAATCGATCTGAATCTCATTGAAAAAGGCGAGCCCTACAGTAAGCTGAACACGAGTTATGTGATTTTCATCTGTACCTTTGACCTGTTCGGTCAGGGACGGTATCAGTATACATTTGAGAATCTCTGCCGGGAGAACCCTAAACTTCGGCTTAACGATCAGACCGTCAAAATCTTCTTCAACACCTCCGGCACAATCGGAGACCTGTCGGAAGAAGCAAAGGCCTTTCTTCGATATGTAGGCGGTATTCCCAGCGAAGACGACTATGTGAAACGCCTGCAGGAAAGGATCAGCAAGGTTCATAACAATCAGGAATGGAGGCAGGAATATATGACGTTACTTATGCGCGATCAGGAAAACCGTGAACTGGGAAGGCAGGAAGGACTTAAAGAAGGATGCAAAGAAGGGCTTAAAGAAGGACGCAAAGAAGGACGTAAAGCAGGACGTAAAGAAGGACACCAGGAAGGCATTCGGGATGAGAAGAAACGAGTGACTGTCTTTCTTCTGCAAAAAGGGATCTACTCCGATCAGGACATCCTCTCCGTCGCGGAGATTTCCCCTGAGGAATTACAGGAAATTAAGGAATCAATTCGGAGTAAATAGTGATCACCGAATGTATCCGTGAGGGAATTTGGGCAGATTTCCATTAATTCATCAAAAACAGATGATTTCATCAAAAAACTTCCCCTGTCCATGCTGATGTTTACACCAGCGTAGACAGGGGAAGTTTTTCATTCAGGCAAAGCCTGACATCGCTGTTTATTTTTTGTGTCCCACCAAAAACTTCCGGCGGAACGCCACCCGGGGATTATCCGTAAGCTGCTTCATCTCCGTCGTCTCATCGCCGATCACCAACGTGCCAGGGTTCTCCCGTGTGAAGGGTGTCCACTCCGGCAGGCGTTCTCCGTTCGGATTGCCAGTCTTCGCGAAATTGGCCCAGCAGGTATTCATCGTGCGAGCGATCTCATAGTCCCGCCCCTCCCAGGGCCGCCAGCCCCGCATGAATGTCTGGAACACATACCAGAGATCCGCCGCATGGAAGGCTCCCTTATCATCACCGGGCAGCATCCGCGCCAACCGGTAGACATAGACAGGCCCGTCTCCGTTTTCCTCCAGAAGCTCGGCCCAGGCTTCACAGCCGGCCTGAAAGGATTCAAGATAAATATTCTCCCGCACCTCTCTGAAAGCTTCCTCCTCCGTCGGACAGAGTTTCAAATATTCCTGCGTCCTGAATCCATACAGACGTTCTGTAAGCTCCCGATAGACCTCTGGAGAAGGAGGAACTACACCAGCGTCATTTCCTGTATAGCCGATCAGATAGGGAATCCGATGATATTTCCTCTTATATACAGCATCTGACATAGACTCCGGCAGCACATAACCGTCGATGACCGGCATCCGCTGGATCGTCGATCCCGGCATGGTGCATCGCCACCGCTCTAGTAGTTCTTCACCGCTCAAGGCACGCGCTTCCTCGATGCTTGCCACGCTCAAGCTTTCCTGCAAACTGCTCTGTGCCTCTGCATCGGCCAGATTCGGATAATTCATATCCGGCAGGGTTTCCACACCACCGCCGCTCTGAAAGATGGCCCTGGCAATGTCCCCCTGTGTCAGAGGAGAGGATACCAGCGCCTGAACACAGGCAGCTCCTGCCGACTGCCCCGCCACCGTAATATTATCCGGATCGCCGCCGAACTGCGCGATATTCCGCCGTACCCACTTCAGCGCGGCGATCTGATCCAGAAGAGCGTAGTTTCCGGACACACCGTGCTCCGACTCCGCCGACAGCGCCGGATCGACCATCCAGCCGAAGACATTGAGACGATAGTTGATTGTCACCAAAATCACACCCTGTCTGGCAAAATGTTCTCCGTCAAAATGCGCCGAGTGTCCGTAGCCGTTTAAGAATCCACCGCCGTGAATCCAGAAAATCACTGGGCACCGTTCCTCCGTGCTCTGCGCAGGCGTCCAGATATTCAGATAGAGGCAGTCCTCGCTCATTTCCTCTTCGACAGGATAGAACTCATGCTCATAGAAGGAACTCCCCACTCCCAGCTGCCAGCATTTGGCCGAAGGGCGCGCACAGTCCCGAACTCCTTCCCAGTCTGAAGCAGGTTGAGGTTCTCGCCAACGCAGCTCACCCACCGGTGGAGACGCATAAGGGATGCCGTGGTAGGCCGTAATAGCGGGCCACCCGCAGGCGACGCCCCGCACCTTTCCATTCTCAACCATTGTTTCTCTCAGCATATCCTCTGCATCTCACTTTCTTCTAAAACAAATAAAGAATTCTGGCAAATTGTCCTCATTTCCATCATTTCCCTGTTTCTGCGCTTTACTATGAAAGCCCCGGACGACGTCAAGCTTAGCAAAATCATTTACTTCTTATGTCCCACCAGGAACTTCCGGTGGAAGGCTACCCGGGGATTGTCCTGAAGCAGCTTCATCTCCGTCGTCTCATCTCCGATCACCAACGTGCCGGGATTCTCCCGGGTGAAGGGCGTCCACTCCGGCAGGCGTTCCCCATTTGGATTGCCGGTCTTCGCGAAATTAGCCCAGCAGGTGTTCATCGTGCGGGCGATCTCATAGTCCCGCCCCTCCCAGGGTCGCCAGCCGCGCATGAAGGTCTGGAACACATACCAGAGATCCGCCGCATGGAAGGCTCCCTTATCGTCGCCCGGCAGCATCCGCGCCAGCCGGTAGACGTAGACAGGTCCGTCTCCGTTTTCCTCCAGAAGCTCTGCCCAGGATTCACAGCCTGCCTGCAGAGACTCGGCGAAGAAATTGTCCCGCAGCGACGCAAAGGCCTCTTCTCCTTCCATCGGGCAAAGAGCCAGGTACTCCTGCGCCCTCGCTCCGTACAGGATCTCTGCCAGCTCGCGGTAGGATTCCGGAGTCGGAGAGACCACGATGCCCTCCTTCTCCGTATAACCGACCAGATACGGAATACGGGGGTATTTTCGTTCATAGACCACATCCGCCGTAGGCTCCGGCAGCACATAGCCGTCGATCACAGGCGTCCGCTGGATGGCCGATCCCGGCATCGTCTTCTGCCAGCGCGCCAGCAGCTCCTCACCGCTCAGAGCACGCGCTTCCTCGATGTTCGCCACACCCAGGCTCTCCTGCAGATTGCTTTTCGCTTCTACCTCGGCCAGGCTGGGATACGTCATATCCGGCAGGGCGTCCATACCGCCGCCGCTCTGGAAGATAGCCCGGGCGATGTCCCGCCCCGCGGGGGGGGGGGGTGGGGGGGGGGGGCGGGGGGGGGGGGGCGGGGGGCGGGGGGGGGGGGCGGGGGCGGGGGTGGGGGGGGGGGCG
>JAJQDL010000138.1:27472-34268 GCA_021202235.1 Lachnospiraceae bacterium | reverse complement strand
TATCTGATATTGGGATGTGCTTCGTCATATCCTGCCGTGCGTCGATACTGCCGCCGCTCTGGAATTTTGCTCGGGAGCTGCCCCCCCCCGCGTCAGGGGAGAAGAGATCAGCGCCTGAGCGCAGGCAGCTCCGGCGGACTGTCCCGCCACCGTAATGTTATCCGGATCACCACCGAACTGCGCGATATTCCGCCGTACCCACTTCAGCGCGGCGATCTGATCCAGGAGAGCGTAGTTCCCGGACACACCGTGCTCCGACTCCGCCGACAGTGCCGGATCGACCATCCAGCCGAAGACATTGAGACGATAGTTGATCGTCACAAGAATCACGCCCTGTCTGGCGAAATGTTCCCCGTCAAAATGCGCTGAATGCCCGTAGCCGGTCATGAAAGCACCGCCGTGAATCCAGAAAATGACCGGGCAGCGCTCCTCCGTGCTCTGCGCGGGCGTCCACACATTCAGGTAGAGGCAGTCTTCGCTCATTTCCTCTTCCACCGGATAGAACTCTCTCTCGAAGAAGGAGCCCTTCCCCACTCCCAGCTGCCAGCATTTGGCCGAAGGGCGGGCGCAATCCCGCACGCCGTCCCAGTCCGCAGCAGGCTGCGGCTCCCGCCAGCGCAGGTTTCCCACAGGCGGCGCTGCATAGGGGATGCCGTAGTAGGCCGTGATGGAGGGCCACCCGCAGGCGACACCGCGCAGCATTCCGTTCTCAACCGTTGTCTCTCTCAACATGTTCTGTACCTCTCTTTTCCTTCATCGAAGTCCAAATCCAATGATGCTGGAGTCAAAAGCATTTGCCCCTGTCCAATTACTCGGATTTCACTTCTCATGTTCCTAAATGATAGATTGAAACTCCAGACATTTGTGCTTACGCAGAACTCCCATATGCTCAGATCCAGGCAGATTTTCTCAGTTCTGCACAGATCTCAGTATACCACTTTTTCATGTATTTCCAAATTCCTTTTACATTCACTGTTCAGTCAGACGCAATTCTCACTCATGCACATGTCTCAGGACAAAATCAACAATCTTCTGGATTTAATATCATCCTCAAAGCAAAATCATGCTGTAAGGAAAAGGCGGCCGCAAATCCATGCAGCCGCCTCATTCTCATGTCAGCTCACAGCCTGTGTGTTGTCTCTGCCCGCAATCAGTCAGCAGAAGCAGCCTCAGCAGCCGCCACATAAGTATCGATCAGATCGGTGTCGACATCGCCGCTGGCCTTCATCTCCTCGATAACAGGCTCAGACGCAGAAGCCATCAGTGCCAGGATCTCATCGGAAGCATCCGTTACGGTGCAGCCATACTCTTCGCAGGTTGCCTGCAGAGCCGCATCATCAGCAGGAGTCGCCGCCAAAGTGTATCTCTTGCAGTACTCGATGAACTGATCGCAGGCCAGCTTCTGCTCATCGCTCATGGACTCATACTTGGAACCGTTCATAACATACGTAGACACGAACGGGATGTGGTTGGTCTTGATGATGTAAGGCTGTACCTCATAGAGCTTCGCGCCGACGATAGAGGCCCAAGGGTTCTCCTGCGCATCCATCATGCCCTGCTGCAGAGCGATGTACAGCTCACCGAAGGCCAGAGGGGTGGCGTTGCAGCCCAGCTCACTCCAGAAGGTCATGTGGTAGGTGTTATCCTGCACACGGATGTTCAGACCTGACAGATCGTCCGCGGTCTCGATAGCCTTGCTGGAAGTCAGGATACGGAATTCTGTTGCAAACAGAGCACTCAGGTGCAGACCCTTCTCCTCATAATAGGAAGCAAAGGTATCAAACATATCCTCCAGAACCACGTTGCAGTCATCCACATCCGTATACAGACCGCCGATATCCAGCACATTCAGGTTGGGGATCAGGGTACCCTGTGAAGAAGGGCTGCCAGTGAAGATATCCACCGTACCCAGCTGCACGGACTCGATCAGCTCGGTGTCGCTGCCCAGCTCGCCGCCCGGGTAGAAGGTCACGACAAAGTTGCCGTTCGTCCACTCGCTGACGGCCTCGGTCGCATACTCAACAGCATAACCTATCGCGGTGCCTTCCACGGTACCGGAGCAGGCCAGAGAGATCTCGATAGGATCGCACTCAATGCTGGTCTCCATGCCCTCAGAGGCATAGGCCTTCATCTCGTCCACAGTCATGTCATCGGAGAGTTCCGTGCTGCTTCCTTCAGCAGCCTCCGTCTCTTCGCCTTCCTCACCGGTGGTCTCATCGGTTGCTTCGGTGTCATCCGCCGCGCCGGTGGTCTCCTCAGCGGCAGCCGTGGTATCGGCGGCCGCGGTGGTGTCACTGCTGCTGTCACTACTGGAGCATCCGACCATGGACAGAACCATTGCCGCGCACAGAGCGTACACTACAAATTTCTTTTTCATATTCGTTCCTCCTAACGAACTTTTTATGTATTCAGGCGTTTTTACGCCGGAACCATCAGGATTTAACATCATCTACACCGCTGTTACAGAAGAATCAGACTGATCTGCGGGATAAAGGCAATCAGCAGCAGTGCAATGATAAAGGTACCAATAAAAGGAAGCGCTTTCGTGCCGAGCTTTGCCACCGGCACATCGACCAGCGGCGCCGTAACAAAGAGGTTCATGCCGAACGGCGGTGTCACGAAGCCAACAGCCAGTGCAGTCACCATGATGATACCCAGATGCACAGGATCCACTCCGTAGGTCTCCGCCACAGGCAGAACGATGGGTGCCAGGATCATAACGGCCGGGCCGCAGTCCATAAACATACCCAGAATCAGCAGGAAGATGATCAGGATGATCAGCAGGGTGAATTTACTGCTCACGAAGCTGTTCAGCAGGTTCTGTACGTAAGTGGAAGCCTTCAGCAGAACCAGGATGCGGCTGAAGCCCTGCGCCAGCGCGATGCAGAGAAGCAACGGCGCATAGGAACTGATGGAATCCTTCAGCAGCAGCGGGATATCCTTGATCTTGATCGTCTTATAGATGAACAGGCAAACAATCAGAGCATAGAACACAGACACGCAGGCCGCCTCGGTCGGGGTCACGATACCGCCGTAGATACCGCCCAGGATGATGACGGGTGTCAGCACGGCCCAGAAGCCGGTCTTGAAGACCTTCCAGAATCCCTGCTCCTTCAGAGCATGGTAATTCGCCGCCACCTTCTCCTTGTCCTCGCCGTTGCGCTTGCAGTACAGCCAGCAGTAGAACATAATGCAAACCGCGATCAGGATACCGGGCAGGATACCAGCCGTAAACATATCACCCACGGAAGTTCCGGTAAACAGGCCATACATGATGAAGGGAATGCTGGGCGGGATGATGACGCCCAGACCGCCGGCCGTGGCCACGATGGCCGCTGAGAACACCTTGTCATAACCAAGATCCACCAGGATCGGGATACACATAGCGCCGACGGCCGCGGCCGTCGGCGCTATGTGTATCCCGATCCTGGTGGATCTTGGTTATGACAAGGTGTTCTCAGCGGCCATCGTGGCCACGGCCGGCGGTCTGGGCGTCATCATCCCGCCCAGCATTCCCTTCATCATGTATGGCCTGTTTACCGGAACTTCCGTGGGTGATATGTTTACGGCTGGTATCCTGCCCGGTATCCTGATCGCGGTTTGCATTATGTTCTACTGCTGGCTGTACTGCAAGCGCAACGGCGAGGACAAGGAGAAGGTGGCGGCGAATTACCATGCTCTGAAGGAGCAGGGATTCTGGAAGGTCTTCAAGACCGGCTTCTGGGCCGTGCTGACACCCGTCATCATCCTGGGCGGTATCTACGGCGGTATCGTGACCCCGACCGAGGCGGCCTGCGTGTCTGTGTTCTATGCTCTGATTGTTTGCCTGTTCATCTATAAGACGATCAAGATCAAGGATATCCCGCTGCTGCTGAAGGATTCCATCAGTTCCTATGCGCCGTTGCTTCTCTGCATCGCGCTGGCGCAGGGCTTCAGCCGCATCCTGGTTCTGCTGAAGGCTTCCACTTACGTACAGAACCTGCTGAACAGCTTCGTGAGCAGTAAATTCACCCTGCTGATCATCCTGATCATCTTCCTGCTGATTCTGGGTATGTTTATGGACTGCGGCCCGGCCGTTATGATCCTGGCACCCATCGTTCTGCCTGTGGCGGAGACCTACGGAGTGGATCCTGTGCATCTGGGTATCATCATGGTGACTGCACTGGCTGTTGGCTTCGTGACACCGCCGTTCGGCATGAACCTCTTTGTTACGGCGCCGCTGGTCGATGTGCCGGTGGCAAAGCTCGGCACGAAAGCGCTTCCTTTTATTGGTACCTTTATCATTGCACTGCTGCTGATTGCCTTTATCCCGCAGATCAGTCTGATTCTTCTGTAACAGCGGTGTAGATGATGTTAAATCCTGATGGTTCCGGCGTAAAAACGCCTGAATACATAAAAAGTTCGTTAGGAGGAACGAATATGAAAAAGAAATTTGTAGTGTACGCTCTGTGCGCGGCAATGGTTCTGTCCATGGTCGGATGCTCCAGTAGTGACAGCAGCAGTGACACCACCGCGGCCGCCGATACCACGGCTGCCGCTGAGGAGACCACCGGCGCGGCGGATGACACCGAAGCAACCGATGAGACCACCGGTGAGGAAGGCGAAGAGACGGAGGCTGCTGAAGGAAGCAGCACGGAACTCTCCGATGACATGACTGTGGACGAGATGAAGGCCTATGCCTCTGAGGGCATGGAGACCAGCATTGAGTGCGATCCTATCGAGATCTCTCTGGCCTGCTCCGGTACCGTGGAAGGCACCGCGATAGGTTATGCTGTTGAGTATGCGACCGAGGCCGTCAGCGAGTGGACGAACGGCAACTTTGTCGTGACCTTCTACCCGGGCGGCGAGCTGGGCAGCGACACCGAGCTGATCGAGTCCGTGCAGCTGGGTACGGTGGATATCTTCACTGGCAGCCCTTCTTCACAGGGTACCCTGATCCCCAACCTGAATGTGCTGGATATCGGCGGTCTGTATACGGATGTGGATGACTGCAACGTGGTTCTGGAGGATATGTTTGATACCTTTGCTTCCTATTATGAGGAGAAGGGTCTGCACCTGAGTGCTCTGTTTGCAACAGAATTCCGTATCCTGACTTCCAGCAAGGCTATCGAGACCGCGGACGATCTGTCAGGTCTGAACATCCGTGTGCAGGATAACACCTACCACATGACCTTCTGGAGTGAGCTGGGCTGCAACGCCACCCCTCTGGCCTTCGGTGAGCTGTACATCGCTCTGCAGCAGGGCATGATGGATGCGCAGGAGAACCCTTGGGCCTCTATCGTCGGCGCGAAGCTCTATGAGGTACAGCCTTACATCATCAAGACCAACCACATCCCGTTCGTGTCTACGTATGTTATGAACGGTTCCAAGTATGAGTCCATGAGCGATGAGCAGAAGCTGGCCTGCGATCAGTTCATCGAGTACTGCAAGAGATACACTTTGGCGGCGACTCCTGCTGATGATGCGGCTCTGCAGGCAACCTGCGAAGAGTATGGCTGCACCGTAACGGATGCTTCCGATGAGATCCTGGCACTGATGGCTTCTGCGTCTGAGCCTGTTATCGAGGAGATGAAGGCCAGCGGCGATGTCGACACCGATCTGATCGATACTTATGTGGCGGCTGCTGAGGCTGCTTCTGCTGACTGATTGCGGGCAGAGACAACACACAGGCTGTGAGCTGACATGAGAATGAGGCGGCTGCATGGATTTGCGGCCGCCTTTTCCTTACAGCATGATTTTGCTTTGAGGATGATATTAAATCCAGAAGATTGTTGATTTTGTCCTGAGACATGTGCATGAGTGAGAATTGCGTCTGACTGAACAGTGAATGTAAAAGGAATTTGGAAATACATGAAAAAGTGGTATACTGAGATCTGTGCAGAACTGAGAAAATCTGCCTGGATCTGAGCATATGGGAGTTCTGCGTAAGCACAAATGTCTGGAGTTTCAATCTATCATTTAGGAACATGAGAAGTGAAATCCGAGTAATTGGACAGGGGCAAATGCTTTTGACTCCAGCATCATTGGATTTGGACTTCGATGAAGGAAAAGAGAGGTACAGAACATGTTGAGAGAGACAACGGTTGAGAACGGAATGCTGCGCGGTGTCGCCTGCGGGTGGCCCTCCATCACGGCCTACTACGGCATCCCCTATGCAGCGCCGCCTGTGGGAAACCTGCGCTGGCGGGAGCCGCAGCCTGCTGCGGACTGGGACGGCGTGCGGGATTGCGCCCGCCCTTCGGCCAAATGCTGGCAGCTGGGAGTGGGGAAGGGCTCCTTCTTCGAGAGAGAGTTCTATCCGGTGGAAGAGGAAATGAGCGAAGACTGCCTCTACCTGAATGTGTGGACGCCCGCGCAGAGCACGGAGGAGCGCTGCCCGGTCATTTTCTGGATTCACGGCGGTGCTTTCATGACCGGCTACGGGCATTCAGCGCATTTTGACGGGGAACATTTCGCCAGACAGGGCGTGATTCTTGTGACGATCAACTATCGTCTCAATGTCTTCGGCTGGATGGTCGATCCGGCACTGTCGGCGGAGTCGGAGCACGGTGTGTCCGGGAACTACGCTCTCCTGGATCAGATCGCCGCGCTGAAGTGGGTACGGCGGAATATCGCGCAGTTCGGTGGTGATCCGGATAACATTACGGTGGCGGGACAGTCCGCCGGAGCTGCCTGCGCTCAGGCGCTGATCTCTTCTCCCCTGACGCGGGGGGGGGCAGCTCCCGAGCAAAATTCCAGAGCGGCGGCAGTATCGACGCACGGCAGGATATGACGAAGCACATCCCAATATCAGATA
>JAJQDL010000138.1:0-27462 GCA_021202235.1 Lachnospiraceae bacterium | reverse complement strand
CGCCCCCCCCCCCACCCCCGCCCCCGCCCCCCCCCCCCGCCCCCCGCCCCCCCCCCCCCGCCCCCCCCCCCCACCCCCCCCCCCCGCGGGGCGGGACATCGCCCGGGCTATCTTCCAGAGCGGCGGCGGTATGGACGCCCTGCCGGATATGACGTATCCCAGCCTGGCCGAGGTAGAAGCGAAAAGCAATCTGCAGGAGAGCCTGGGTGTGGCGAACATCGAGGAAGCGCGTGCTCTGAGCGGTGAGGAGCTGCTGGCGCGCTGGCAGAAGACGATGCCGGGATCGGCCATCCAGCGGACGCCTGTGATCGACGGCTATGTGCTGCCGGAGCCTACGGCGGATGTGGTCTATGAACGAAAATACCCCCGTATTCCGTATCTGGTCGGTTATACGGAGAAGGAGGGCATCGTGGTCTCTCCGACTCCGGAATCCTACCGCGAGCTGGCAGAGATCCTGTACGGAGCGAGGGCGCAGGAGTACCTGGCTCTTTGCCCGATGGAAGGAGAAGAGGCCTTTGCGTCGCTGCGGGACAATTTCTTCGCCGAGTCTCTGCAGGCAGGCTGTGAATCCTGGGCAGAGCTTCTGGAGGAAAACGGAGACGGACCTGTCTACGTCTACCGGCTGGCGCGGATGCTGCCGGGCGACGATAAGGGAGCCTTCCATGCGGCGGATCTCTGGTATGTGTTCCAGACCTTCATGCGCGGCTGGCGACCCTGGGAGGGGCGGGACTATGAGATCGCCCGCACGATGAACACCTGCTGGGCTAATTTCGCGAAGACCGGCAATCCAAATGGGGAACGCCTGCCGGAGTGGACGCCCTTCACCCGGGAGAATCCCGGCACGTTGGTGATCGGAGATGAGACGACGGAGATGAAGCTGCTTCAGGACAATCCCCGGGTAGCCTTCCACCGGAAGTTCCTGGTGGGACATAAGAAGTAAATGATTTTGCTAAGCTTGACGTCGTCCGGGGCTTTCATAGTAAAGCGCAGAAACAGGGAAATGATGGAAATGAGGACAATTTGCCAGAATTCTTTATTTGTTTTAGAAGAAAGTGAGATGCAGAGGATATGCTGAGAGAAACAATGGTTGAGAATGGAAAGGTGCGGGGCGTCGCCTGCGGGTGGCCCGCTATTACGGCCTACCACGGCATCCCTTATGCGTCTCCACCGGTGGGTGAGCTGCGTTGGCGAGAACCTCAACCTGCTTCAGACTGGGAAGGAGTTCGGGACTGTGCGCGCCCTTCGGCCAAATGCTGGCAGCTGGGAGTGGGGAGTTCCTTCTATGAGCATGAGTTCTATCCTGTCGAAGAGGAAATGAGCGAGGACTGCCTCTATCTGAATATCTGGACGCCTGCGCAGAGCACGGAGGAACGGTGCCCAGTGATTTTCTGGATTCACGGCGGTGGATTCTTAAACGGCTACGGACACTCGGCGCATTTTGACGGAGAACATTTTGCCAGACAGGGTGTGATTTTGGTGACAATCAACTATCGTCTCAATGTCTTCGGCTGGATGGTCGATCCGGCGCTGTCGGCGGAGTCGGAGCACGGTGTGTCCGGAAACTACGCTCTTCTGGATCAGATCGCCGCGCTGAAGTGGGTACGGCGGAATATCGCGCAGTTCGGCGGCGATCCGGATAATATTACGGTGGCGGGGCAGTCGGCAGGAGCTGCCTGTGTTCAGGCGCTGGTATCCTCTCCTCTGACACAGGGGGACATTGCCAGGGCCATCTTTCAGAGCGGCGGTGGTGTGGAAACCCTGCCGGATATGAATTATCCGAATCTGGCCGATGCAGAGGCACAGAGCAGTTTGCAGGAAAGCTTGAGCGTGGCAAGCATCGAGGAAGCGCGTGCCTTGAGCGGTGAAGAACTACTAGAGCGGTGGCGATGCACCATGCCGGGATCGACGATCCAGCGGATGCCGGTCATCGACGGTTATGTGCTGCCGGAGTCTATGTCAGATGCTGTATATAAGAGGAAATATCATCGGATTCCCTATCTGATCGGCTATACAGGAAATGACGCTGGTGTAGTTCCTCCTTCTCCAGAGGTCTATCGGGAGCTTACAGAACGTCTGTATGGATTCAGGACGCAGGAATATTTGAAACTCTGTCCGACGGAGGAGGAAGCTTTCAGAGAGGTGCGGGAGAATATTTATCTTGAATCCTTTCAGGCCGGCTGTGAAGCCTGGGCCGAGCTTCTGGAGGAAAACGGAGACGGGCCTGTCTATGTCTACCGGTTGGCGCGGATGCTGCCCGGTGATGATAAGGGAGCCTTCCATGCGGCGGATCTCTGGTATGTGTTCCAGACATTCATGCGGGGCTGGCGGCCCTGGGAGGGGCGGGACTATGAGATCGCTCGCACGATGAATACCTGCTGGGCCAATTTCGCGAAGACTGGCAATCCGAACGGAGAACGCCTGCCGGAGTGGACACCCTTCACACGGGAGAACCCTGGCACGTTGGTGATCGGCGATGAGACGACGGAGATGAAGCAGCTTACGGATAATCCCCGGGTGGCGTTCCGCCGGAAGTTTTTGGTGGGACACAAAAAATAAACAGCGATGTCAGGCTTTGCCTGAATGAAAAACTTCCCCTGTCTACGCTGGTGTAAACATCAGCATGGACAGGGGAAGTTTTTTGATGAAATCATCTGTTTTTGATGAATTAATGGAAATCTGCCCAAATTCCCTCACGGATACATTCGGTGATCACTATTTACTCCGAATTGATTCCTTAATTTCCTGTAATTCCTCAGGGGAAATCTCCGCGACGGAGAGGATGTCCTGATCGGAGTAGATCCCTTTTTGCAGAAGAAAGACAGTCACTCGTTTCTTCTCATCCCGAATGCCTTCCTGGTGTCCTTCTTTACGTCCTGCTTTACGTCCTTCTTTGCGTCCTTCTTTAAGCCCTTCTTTGCATCCTTCTTTAAGTCCTTCCTGCCTTCCCAGTTCACGGTTTTCCTGATCGCGCATAAGTAACGTCATATATTCCTGCCTCCATTCCTGATTGTTATGAACCTTGCTGATCCTTTCCTGCAGGCGTTTCACATAGTCGTCTTCGCTGGGAATACCGCCTACATATCGAAGAAAGGCCTTTGCTTCTTCCGACAGGTCTCCGATTGTGCCGGAGGTGTTGAAGAAGATTTTGACGGTCTGATCGTTAAGCCGAAGTTTAGGGTTCTCCCGGCAGAGATTCTCAAATGTATACTGATACCGTCCCTGACCGAACAGGTCAAAGGTACAGATGAAAATCACATAACTCGTGTTCAGCTTACTGTAGGGCTCGCCTTTTTCAATGAGATTCAGATCGATTAGTCCCTGGTAGTAGCGGCTTCTCTTGGCCAGCTCCGGGGAGCTGGTTGTCTGTATCTCCACATTGTAGACGGTTTGCCGGTCATCCTCTACATAGACGTCAAGGCGGATACTCCGGCTGTCATACGAAATGTCGATGGTTTTCTGTTCCTCCAGATAGCGAATCCCGGTGATTTTAAATCCCAGCAGCCGCTCCAGCATTTCCTGGCACAGTTCCGGGTCCCGCATGACCTTGGCGAACATGAAATCATCTTTCAGTTCCAGATCTTCCCATTTTTTCAGACTGTTCGACATATACCTCTCCTTTTGTGAGTTTATTATACGACGTGTGCCTGAAAAAAGCAAGCTGCAGCGTGTGACAAAATATATCACATAATGGCAGACAGCGTTTTTGGGGGATTAACTTACAGGGAACGGCAATGGTTAGAATCTGATTGACAGAAGGAATATATGAAATAAGCGGATTAAAAAATGAAACTGTTGCATATGAAATTCGGATTGTCAAGAATTGGAGAAACGTATATAATGATAGAGAAGAAAACTGCTGTAAACTACAGTAGAATTTGTGAGTTTCGACGATCTCTCAATATGACTGGGAACAAGATGGATTCCTAAGGATTATCAAAAGCAGGGTAAGAGGCAAAAAAATCATGTTGAAAAGGGTACCTGCATCTTTGAAAACTGTCGACGCGGAAAGAGAACCCCTGGGTGGCGGAAGAGGCATATATAGAAGGCTCATGATTATGATGGTTCTATTAGCCGTTCTTACAAGTCTGTACTTTGTTTTTTATTTTTTTAAAAAGACAAGTGAGTGGAACAGTGAAACGGTCTATGCGGGAAATATGCAGTCCCTTCAACAGCTTCAGGAGAATACAGATGCGGTTTTTCAGTTGACGGCAGACAACATCAATATCGGCGTCTGGAAGCGGGAAATTCTGTCTCTTTTGGTGAATCCCGATGTGGCAGATGCGGAAAGAGTGTCAGATGTTCTGCAGGAATTAGAAAATTTAGCTGACGGAAACTATCTGATCCGTCAGATTTGGTTATACTGTACATATTCAGATTGGGTCTACAGTTCTACGGGGACAAGCATTACACTGGATTATTTTGCCAATCGGGAAGTCATTGAAGACTATATGGAGCAGTATGAGGCATTTGATTCCGGACAGGAAGAGACGGGATGGTGTGTAACGTATTCGCAGGGAAAGATCATTCTTGCACTGAATATCCGCCTTCCAAGACTGGTTGGTGTGGTGCTGGCGGAGATCAATGCATCAGTTCTTTGGCAATATATCGAAGGTCAACTTGAAAATCAGCCGGCAGAGACAGCGATATTGAGTGAAAAGGGCGTGCTTTTGGATTCATTATGGGACATGGGGCTGGATCTTGCCTCCGACGATCTCATAGACACAGAGAATCTGACGGGAGATTATTATGTTGTACAGTCTTCCCATAGCGGCTGGATTTTCTTAATGAACCAATCGGATCCTTCTCTCACGCTTTCACTTCCGGAGATAGGCAGAATGTTGGCTCCGCTTCTTTTGATCTACTTATGTGTAAGTCTTTTCCTTGCCTGGTTTGTCACAAAAGAGATTTATCGTCCGATTAGGTATTTACTGAAGATCGCTTCTGGAAGGCCGCTGCATAATTCGGAAACCATAAAAGGTCTTGATGAGGAAAGACATGAAAAGAAAAATGAACTGACCTGGTTAGGTGATATCTACAGTGATACGGTGGATCAAAATCAGCGCTATTCGGATCTGATCACATTGGTTTATCATGAGGTCGTGGAGAGTATGATGCGCCGGATTGTTCAGCAGCGTGAGTATACGGAAGAGAGCCTGCGTGAAACACTGGATGGTTTCGGGCGTGGTGAGCTGTGGGAAGGGGATTTTGCAGTACAGCTTTATGAGATCCGGAAAAAGGGGCAGAGGAATCCTACAGAGATTGAGATTAATCTATACCAAAAGAGTCTTTTGGATCTTCTGGCGCAGAAGAATACAAAAAATATAGAGATTTTTGCCTTTTTTACACGGACAAACCGTTGTTGCGCGGTTATCTGGTTTGTACAGAGGGAGTCCTCTGCTCAGCGAAAACAGGTTCTGAAGGAGATTCGCAGTTCTATGGAGGCGGAGACTGAGAAACTCCCGTACACAGTAAATATTTTTCAAAGTCAGATCTGTCATCCGATGCAGAATCTGAGTTATGCATATCAGGAAACGGTTCGTCTTTGTCAGTCCCAGCAGACGGAGGAGCCTTCTGCAGAGCTAACGAAGAAAAATGAACTCAGGGATATGTATGTGAAGCAGATAGACTATATTACGGAGACTGCAAAGAGTGGCAATGAGATTGCAGCGATCCGCGAATATCAGAGATTTTTATCTGGAGTTGTGAAGGAAAGCGGAGATATTGAAGAAACACGGAAACATATCCAGTGGATTGTGGACGAACTTGTGCTTCAGATGCTGGCACTTCGCCCATCTGATGCGGAAAGTATGGACTCTGTTTGTCTCGAAGCATATGAGACGACGGAGGAAATAACAGAATATGTATTGGCGTATGGAGAAAAATGCCTCAGGCAAATATGCCTGGACTGGAAGAAAAAATCCCGCTGGTATGTGGAGGAAGCCAAGACGTATATGAGGACGCATTTCGCAGAGGGAGATCTTTCTCTGGATGAAATCAGTCGTTCGGTCGGGATCTCCAGCCAATATCTGAGTTCTCTTTTTACAGAGCTGACAGGGAACTCTGTTATTTATTATCTGAACACCTGCAGAATCAATCAGTCACAGAAACTTCTCGAGGCGACAGATCTGTCCGTACAGGAGGTGGGGCTGCGATGCGGCTTCAATTCGATGCAAAGCTATTGCCGTGTATATAAAAAACATACGGGAGGAACGCCAGGGAAATACCGGGCGGAAAAGAAAAAGGAGAGAAGCGGAGGATGAGACTGCGATTTGGCTGGATGATTCTATTAGTTCTTCTTGTTGTCGCAGGAGGGTGTTCCTCAGAAAACAGCGACGCGACGGAGACGATGACGACCGAAGAGACGGTGACGGAGGACGACCGTGTTATGACCCTCTCTCTGGGTACAGTGCAAGACTGGAGCGGAACACGGAGTGGAAGTGTATTCAGGGAATGCGCGGAAGATCTGAAGGAAATCTCGGGAGGAGAGCTGCAAATTGACATCTATGATGATGGTATTTTGGGAGACAGTCAGGATTTGGCGCAGGGAGCTTTTCTGGGAACGGTTGATATCGTTATCGGAAGGCCTTTGTCGTGGACAAGCGTAGTACCAGAAGCGGTTCTTCTGGGAATTGGAGGTATATTTTCTGATTCGGAGATGTTTAATCATCTGATGGAGAGCAGCTATGGGGAGACATTGGAAGAATATTACCGCGCCGGAGGATTGGAGCTGTTGGCATGCTTTAGTAAAACCAGTCTGTACCTGGCATCCAATGAACGGATCTCTTCCGCTGAAGATCTTGTGGGTGTCACAGTGGGAGGGGAGCCCTTTTATAAGTCTTCAGATGTCTTCTGGGTGTCTTTGGGTATGCACGTTGTGACCGTTGAACCGTATGACATCTATGCAAGCCTGTTGTCTGGTGAAATGGATGCCCAGCTGATCGATTATGAGACTTTTTGTTCAACAAGATCCTATCGTTTGCAGAAATATATTATTCCGGTCAATTCTGCCCTGAATATATATGTATGTGCCATGAACCTGGAACAATACAATAATCTTAGTGAGGAGCAAAAGATTATCCTGCAAAACTATTTCAGCGAAGTACAGCAGAAACTTTCAGAACTAGAGGAGGATACGACATCCAGCGGCGCAGAGGTAGTGTACCCGGATTATAGTTTTTATGCTGCATGGAGTGAGGCAAAGGACACTGCTCTGGAAAATCTACGAGATAGTCTCGGCGATGATACGATCAATATTTTCATGAATCAGGTCGCTATTATACAGAATCAGTAGAGTTGTAAAAATCACATATTTTCAAAAAATCACACTTTTTCAGATGAGAAAGGGTGATTTTTTTGTTTTTGAAAATGTGTTTCTGGACAATAACCGTTGAAAAGTGATAATTTCGACCCATCAAAACGAAAGGAGGATCATGATGTACAAATACATACTAAAGCGAATACTCGCGATGATCCCGGTTATGATTGGCGTTTCCTTCGTCATCTTTTTCCTTTTGTATCTCACACCCGGTGATCCGGCCACCCTGGCTCTGGGGGAGACTGCCACGGAAGAGGTAAAGGAACAGTGGAGAGAGGAATATGGCCTGAATGATCAGTTGCTGGTACAGTATGGAAGGTATATGCTGAATCTGGTGGCAAAGGGCGATTTGGGGACCTCCTATAA
This sequence comes from Lachnospiraceae bacterium, assembly GCA_021202235.1. Classification (GTDB taxonomy): domain Bacteria; phylum Bacillota; class Clostridia; order Lachnospirales; family Lachnospiraceae; genus UBA3305. The sequence continues at coordinate 19,781 of JAJQDL010000138.1, read as the reverse complement.
ATCGGGTAGACCCGTGACGACCTCGATCATGGAGAGATACCCGGTGACTTTTCTTCTTGCGATCACATCCTGCACTGTGGCAATTATCCTGGGGCTTCTTCTGGGAATTGTGGCGGCCAACCGACAAAATTCCTGGATTGATACACTTGTTCGATTATTGGGCATGGCAGGCGTCTCTGCGCCGATCTTCTGGGTTGGACTGCTGCTGATCTCGTTCTTTGCTGTGAGATTACAGTGGCTTCCAGTCTCCGGATTTTATGGTCCGAGGTATTGGATACTTCCCTCGGTTACGATCGGAATTGCACATGCGGCCAATCTGATGCGTGTGACCCGCTCAAGCATGCTGGACTGCATTCGTATGGACTATGTAACAACGGCAAGATCCAAAGGGCAGGAGGAAGGCTATATCACACGGCATCATGTTCTGAGAAATGCGTTGATTCCGATTATCACTGCCGTGGGACAGTCTTTTGGAGTGGCGTTGGGAGGAGCGATGATCGTAGAACAGATTTTCTCCATACCAGGTGTGGGACGTCTCATTGCTGATGCGATCAGCAGCCGTGACTATCCGGTGATTCGAGGCAGTGTAATCGTACTGGCACTGGGTATCTGCGTTGTGAATCTTCTGGTAGATATCCTGTATGCCGCAGTCGATCCCCGGATCAAGTCTCAGTTTCAGGGCGTGAAAAAAGTGAAGAAGGAGGCGCAGGCATGAAGATTGAAGGCGAAGATATCATAAAAAAACGCAGTATGGCTGGAGAAGTCATGTCACGCCTGATTCGCAATAAAGGCGCGGTAATCGGCGGTATTCTCCTGATTTTCATGGTGGCGGTATGTTTGCTGGCTCCAGTGATTGCACCTTATAGCTATGATGCCCAGGATGTCACTCGAAAATTTATGGAACCCTGTCGGGAATACATTTTCGCTACAGATGAATTGGGAAGAGATATTTTCAGTCGTATTTTATATGGCGGCAGGATTTCGCTGATGGTGGCGGTCTCAGCCACCGCTATATCCGCTTTCTTTGGAGTGATTTTAGGAGCAATCGCAGGCTTTTATGGTGGCAGAACCGATAATATTATTATGCGCTGCCTGGATATCTTTATGGCGATTCCCTATCTGCTGCTTGCTATCGCTGTTTCCACAGCCGCTGGAAGCGGGCTGACCAGCGCCATCATTGCCGTGGGTGTAGCCGGTATACCGAATTTTGCCCGTACGGTTCGAGGTCCGATTCTTTCCGTGAAAGAACAGGAATTTATTGAGGCAGCCAGGGCCATTGACGCAAAGGATGCCCGGATCATGTTTAAGCACCTGCTGCCGAATGTTTTGTCTCCTTTTATTGTGGCTTTGACAGGTGGTGTCGCCAATGCCATCAACTCGGTGGCGGCTCTGAGCTTCCTTGGATTGGGAGTTCCGGCTCCATATCCAGAATGGGGCGCCATGATCTCCTCGGCCAGGAGCTACATTCTTCAGCATTCTTATATGGTAACCTTCCCTGGGCTTGCCATCGCACTGGTCGTTATTGCACTGAATTTATTTGGTGATGGTCTGCGTGATGCGCTGGATCCCCGTCTAAAATAGTAGGAGGATGCGAGAGGGAACAGCATAAAATACTATCAATTAAAGCGGTGACGATCGAGTATGTGACACAGGATTCCGGCACCTGTCATGCGGTGAATCATGTGAGCTTTGATTTGAATAAGGGCGAGACGCTGGGGCTGGTTGGAGAGACGGGCGCTGGAAAGACAACGATTGCAATGGGGATCCTTCGCCTGACACCCAAGCCTCAGGGGCATGTGATCAGCGGAGAGGTTCAATTTGAAGGGCAGGATCTTTATGGAAAATCAGAGGCGGAGATGAGAAAGATTCGCGGCGATAAAATTTCCATGATTTTCCAGGATCCTATGACGGCGCTTAACCCGATTGATACGGTAGGAGATCAGATCGCGGAGATGATCTGGCTGCACAATAAAGTGTCAAAAAAAGAAGCGTTGCGTCGTGCGCAGGATATGCTGGAGATGGTGGGAATTCCCGCTGAGCGTCACAGAGAATATCCGCATCAGTTTTCCGGAGGCATGAAACAGAGGGTGGTAATCGCCATTGCCCTGGCCTGTACACCGGAGCTTCTGATTGCCGATGAACCGACAACGGCACTGGATGTAACGATTCAGGCTCAGGTTCTGGACATGATGAATAAACTGAAGAGAGATCTGAATACTTCCGTGATTCTGATCACCCATGATCTCGGGGTGGTTGCAGAAATGCGTGATAAGGTCGCTGTAATCTATGCCGGCGAAGTGGTGGAAATCGGGTCAGCCAGAAATATTTTCAAAAGCACAGCGCATCCGTATACGCAGGGGCTTTTTGCCTCCCTTCCCAATATCAACAGTACAGCACGGAGACTTAAGCCGATTCCAGGTCTGATGCCGGATCCGGCGAATCTGCCAACGGGCTGTAAATTTGCTCCCCGGTGCGAGTTCTGCACGGCAGAATGCACAAAGGCGGCAATTCCGCTGAAAGAAATTTCCGCAGACGGACATATGGTAAGATGCCTTCATAGCTGTGAGAAAGGAGTCTCCCATGGGAACAATTCTGGAAACAAATAATTTACAGAAATATTTTAAAGTGCCGGCGGGTTCTCTGCATGCAGTAGACGGGATCTCCTTTAAAATCAATGAAGGAGAAACCCTTGGTGTCGTAGGCGAATCCGGGTGTGGGAAGTCCACGTTGGGCCGGGTATTACTTCATTTGATTGATAATACCGGAGGACAGATCATCTACAAAGGGGAAGATATCACACAAGTGAGCCGCAGTCGTCTCAGCCAGCTGAGACAGGAAATGCAGATCATCTTTCAGGATCCGTTTTCTTCCCTGAATCCCCGGATGACGGTTTACCAGACCATTGCGGAGCCCTTGCAGATGCATAGTCATCTGAAAGGAAAAGAGATTCAGGACAGGGTATTTGAACTGATGGATACTGTGGGGCTGGCGCGGCGATTTGTCAATACGTATCCGCATGAGCTGGACGGTGGTCGTAGACAGAGAATCGGTATTGCCCGGGCGCTCTCTCTGAATCCGAAATTTATCGTGTGTGATGAGCCTGTAAGTGCGCTGGATGTATCAATTCAGGCACAGATTCTCAACCTCATGCTTGATATTCAGGAGGAAAGAGGGCTTACGTATCTGTTTATCACTCATGATCTTTCTGTAGTGAAATATATTTCTAATAATATTATGGTTATGTATCTGGGACAGATGGTGGAAATGGCCAGTTCTGAAGAGCTGTTCCAGCACCAGTATCACCCCTACACGAAGGCACTTCTGAGTGCCCTTCCTGTGCCGGATATTGATCACAAAAGCGAGAGGATTCTTCTGAAAGGGGAAATTACTTCCCCAATCAATCCGAAGCCAGGATGTCGTTTCGCGGCCCGCTGCAGGTATGCGACCGCCGCATGTTCAGCGTCTGAACCGGAGTTGCAGGAGGTGCAGCCTGGTCATTTTGTCAAGTGTCACCTGGTGAATCAAAATCACCTGGAGATAGAAAAAAATTAGTAACAGGAGGAAAAAAGCATGAAGAAAAAGTTGTTTTCAGCAGTGGCTCTTTTGATGGTCTGCTGCATGGTTCTTGGAGCCTGTGGCAGCTCGCAGTCCAGCTCCGGGAGTACGGACAGCACAGCAGCAGGAGCGACGGAGAGCGGTTCAGAGGGATCTGAGGAGTCTTCCGCGGTTACGACAACCAAGGACACGATCACGATCGCGCTGGCGGAGGATCCCGGAAAACTTGATGTAGATACACTGACCGGGAATCCGTATCTGGGGCTTTTCGACATGGTCGGAGAGTGTTTGATGCAACTCTCCTCAGACGGTGAATATGAACCGGCATTGATGGAGAGCTGGGAGTTGGATGAGGATGGAATGGGAGTTACTGCGTATCTGCGACAGGGGGTTCTTTTCCATAATGGCAATGAAATGACGGCAGAAATTGTGCAAAAAGACATTCTTTATGTCAGTACGACTGGTACATATAGCAGTACATTTAGCTATATCGATGCGGAGAATATTGAAGTGATTGATACGTATACATTGCATATTCCCTTCAATGAAGTCTCCGGTGGCTGGATGACTGGTATGGTTGGCTGGTATGTCTTTGATTATGACGCCTATGAGGAGCAGGGAGATACTTTCTGGCAGGCGCCTGTCACGACTTCACCGTACTACGTTTCGGATTGGGTATCTGGTGACAGCATCACGATGACAGCTTTTGAGGACTACTGGAACGGAACACCTGTCATTCAGACGTTGGTATTTCGTGTGATTTCTGAGACATCTGTAGCACTGATGGAACTTTCTACTGGTGGCGTGGATGTGGTTTTTAATCTGAACAACGAGGATGCGTTTTCGATCGACTCCTCGGATGGTTCAGGCGTAGAAATGTATGAAGTTTCCGGAAATACGGAAATTTACGTGGGTATGAATAACAGTAAGGAAGCACTTTCAGATATCCGTGTTCGTCAGGCGATTGCCTATGCTGTAGATCGTGACACGATCTTGGCTGGCCCGTTCAACGGAGGTGCGGAGCTGATGTACAGCATTATTGGTTCCCATGCCTTTGGATATGTTGATACCTACGAGGAGGAAAACTGGCCGTATCAGTATGATCCGGATAAAGCGAAGGAACTTCTGGAGGAGGCCGGATATGCGGATGGACTGACACTTTCGATTGTGGTGGACAGTACACCGGTACGTCGTCTGATCGCGGAACAGATGAACAACATGCTGGCAGAAGTTGGCATCACTTTGGATATTCAGCAGGTTGACTTTGCTACGGCCGGTGATATCCTGAACAATACAAACGATTATGATCTTTACATTCGCGGAGCAACAGTCTGCACGGGAGACGCTTATGCCGGTCTGATTAATGATGCTGTATTTGGACTGTGCAAGATGACTGAGGTCGATGGCTACGACGAGTATAAAGAACTTCTTGATACGCTGTCTCAGACTTTGGATGAAGAGGGACGCAAGGAAGTTTATGCACAGGTTCAGGACTATTTTATTAGCAGTGGAATGTACTGGCTTCCCATTGCGACGCAGACGATCTATGTCCTTGCAAATGACAGTTTGCAGAACCTGGAGATTACCAATGGATATCTGCACTACGAAAATTCGTATTTTAACTAAGTATATCGGGAACTGATGGTACCAGATCTGGCGAACAGAAAGGATCGGATACACGATGAAGGAACGAACTTTTAACCATTGGCAAATTGCTAAGGATACTTATGCGATTCAGTGCCCGGGGTATATAAAAGGACCGGGTGAGCTCTCGGGATGGGGATACGTTATCACGTATCTTCTGATTGGGTCGGAGAGAGCGCTGCTTCAGGATACTGGTTTCGGTAATGCAGATCTGAAGGGTTATGTAGAAAGACTCACGGAAAAACCTCTGGTGGTCGTCAATTCACATGTTCATCCGGATCATTCCGGTGGAAACAGGCAATTTGGTGAAATTCTGATTCTGGAGGAGGAAAGAGAGACAGAAGAACCGGTCTATTTTGAGCAGGAAGGAGAAAAGGAGCGCTGCGAATCGGTAAATTCCTGCAAAGATTATCGATTCTGTCGAGTTCCGGCGGGGACAGTTCTTCATCTGGGTGATCGGGAAGTGGAGTTGCTGCGCCTGGAGGGACACACAAAGGGCAGCATGATCCTCTTTGATCGTAAAACGAAGCTGGTATTTTCCGGTGATGCGATTCTGAAGCGTTGTCTGTTGCTCGCCGGTCTGCCGCTGAGCGCTTACCGCGCTGCTCTGGTGCGTCTGCAGAAGCATGGAGGGTACGAGGATATCTGGGGCGCACACTGGTATCAGCCTCTTGGGAAAAATCATGTGGAGCGGGTGCTGGCCCTGATCGACAGCTACGATCCAGAAAAGGTGGAGATTGCAGCCTGGGATGAAAGCGGGGGAGACAGGATGGTTATCACACGCTGTGGAAATGCATTTGAGGAACGTGATTTTACAGCCATCGGTATTCCCGAGTCATGTCGTGAGGACATGCTAAGATAAGAACAATCAGCGTAATGAAGGAAGACTGCCTTGCAATACATTATTGCAGACCGTCTTCCTTTTTTGCTTCATACTATGAAGATTCTTTCTGTTTTGCGCCTGTTTCATCCTCTCCGGTCTATATTTTTATGGTAAATAGTATTCAGTCCCTTCAGCAGCAGCGTGTCGTCGTAGATGATCTTCCGCCGGCAGTAGGGGATGATGAAGCGGGCCAGGCCGCCGGTGGCGATGACGGTGGCAGGTTCTCCGAGCTCTTCCTCCATGCGGTCGAGCATGCCGTCAAGCAGGGACGCATTCCACAGGACGATGCCGCTCTTCATGCACTCGACGGGGTAGGTGCCGATGGGCTTCTTCGGCGGCTCGAAGCCGATGCGGGGAAGCTGCGAGGCGTGGCTGCTCAGGGAATCCAGCGAAACGCGCGCGCCGGGAATGATGACGCCGCCCAGATAAGTGCCCCTGCGATCAACCGCAGAGATTGTGGTTGCTGTTCCCATATCGATAATCAGAAGAGGGAGCGGATATTCGGCAATGCCGGCAACCGCATCCACGACCAGATCACTGCCCAGCTGTGCCGGATTCTCGATTTTGATGTTAAGCCCCGTTTTCAAGCCGGGACCCACGATCATGGGAATCTGTCCCAGGAGCTTTTCCAATGCCTGGCTGACCGTACCGGTGACCGGAGGTACGACCGAGGCGATGATGCATCCTTCGAAGCCTTCCGGACTGAGAGAATGAATATCCAGAACCGTCCGCAGAGAGACTGCGCACTCCAGATCCGTCTTGCCGCTGTCGGTGGAAAGGCGCTCCACGAACAGAGGCGTGTCTCCCTCCATGGCGCCGACGACGATGTTGGTATTTCCAATGTCGATCGCTAAAATCATAAGGTATCTCCTCCCTGCGCACGGCTGTTAAACGGTGTGATGCTGCAGATGGTTCTCCGTTCGGCATAAATTGTCCGATGGCATCGTGTATTTCTCTGGACAAACAGAGTGCGCGTATGATAAGATAATCAATCAGGGTCAGGTTAAAAATAAACCGAAAATACTATATCACACGGGCATTTTTCTGTCCAGTAAATTCACGGAAATGAGGCATCGCCGGAGGGCGGTGAGGAAGGAAGAGAGCCTTATGCTGAAAAATAAAAATATTCTGCTCGGTGTTTCCAGCAGCATCGCCTGTTATAAGAGCGCCGTCCTGGCGCGGGAACTGGTGCGCCGCGGAGCGAACGTGCAGGTGATCATGACGCGGAATGCGACGCAGTTCATCGCGCCGCTGACATTTGAACAGCTGACGAAGCATCAGTGTATTGTGGACACCTTTGACCGGAATCACGAGATCCGCGTGGAGCATGTGTATCTGGCAGACTGGGCGGATGCTTTCGTGGTGGCCACGGCGGCTGGCAATGTGCTGGCGACGTTCGCCCTCGGGCTCGCCGATGATATGCTTTCGACGACGATGCTGGCCTGCGACTGCGAAAAGATCGTCGCGCCGGCCATGAACACGAGGATGTATGAGAACCCGGCTATGCAGTATAACCTGGCGGTGTTAAAGACACGGAACTTCCGCATCCTGGAGCCAGAGGAGGGCGAACTGGCCTGCGGAACCACGGGCAAAGGCCGCATGGAGGAGCCGGAACGGATTGTTGATTATCTGGAATATCTCCTGGGGTATGAAAAGGATCTGAAGGGGAAGAACGTCCTGGTGACGGCCGGGCCCACCCGGGAGGCGGTCGATCCGGTGCGTTTCCTGACCAATCATTCCACCGGCAAGATGGGTTATGCGCTGGCGAAGGTCGCAGCGGCCCGGGGCGCGGAGGTGACCCTGGTTACCGGCCCGACATCGCTGGAGAAGCCTTCGTATGTCACCTGCGTGGATGTGGTCTCCGCCGAAGAGATGTATCAGGCAGTGACGGAGCACGCCGCAGAAAGTGAGATCGTCATCATGGCGGCAGCTGTCGCGGACTACCGGCCGAAGACGGTGGCGGACAATAAGATTAAAAAGCAGGAGGATGACTCCGTTCTGGAGCTGACCAGGACGAAGGATATCCTGGGTACGCTGGGAGAGAGGAAGTGCCCGGGACAAATCCTCTGCGGCTTCTCCATGGAGACGGAGCATATGGTGGAGAACTCCCGGAAGAAGCTGGTGAAGAAGAATCTCGATATGATTGTGGCCAATAATCTCAAGCAGGCGGGAGCCGGTTTCGGCACCGACACCAACGTGGTCACACTGATCACGGCGCAGGGAGATGAGGAGCTGCCGCTTCTCAGCAAGGATGAGGTAGCGGAGCGGATCCTGGACCGTCTGGCAGAGATGGGAGAATGAGCATCGGCTGGCTGCTTTTACGAAAAGTTTTTTCAAACGCACAAAAAACTCAGAGGCCGCAGCCTCACAGATAAGAAATAATCGGGACATTTTGGAGGAACCCATGGAACATTTGGAAGAAGAGATACAAAAACGGCGGACCTTCGCCATCATTTCCCACCCGGACGCCGGGAAGACGACCCTGACGGAGAAATTTCTGCTCTACGGGGGTGCGATCAATCTGGCTGGTTCCGTCAAGGGAAAGAAGACGGCGAAGCACGCTGTGTCAGACTGGATGGAGATCGAGAAGGAGAGAGGAATCTCCGTCACCTCCTCGGTGCTGCAGTTTCAGTATGGCGGCTACTGCATCAACATCCTGGATACGCCAGGCCATCAGGACTTCTCGGAGGATACCTATCGGACGCTGATGGCAGCGGATTCGGCGGTCATGGTGATCGACGGTTCCAAGGGCGTCGAGGCGCAGACTATCAAGCTGTTCAAGGTCTGCGTCATGCGGCATATTCCGATCTTTACCTTTATCAATAAGATGGACCGGGAGGCCCGGGATCCCTTTGATCTGATGGATGATATCGAACAGGTGCTGGGCATCGCCACCTGTCCGGTCAACTGGCCCATCGGCTCCGGCAAGAATTTCAAGGGCGTTTACGACCGGGCGACGCGGAAGATCACGACATTCAAGGCCGAGGGAGCCGGACAGCGGGAGATCGAGACCCATGAGGTGGACATTGATGCCCCGGAGGCTGCGGAGACGATTGGCTCGCTGAATCTCGACCAGCTGCGGGACGACATCGAGCTGCTCGATGGCGCCGAGCAGGAGCTCGATATGGAGATGGTGACGGCCGGAACGCTGAGCCCGGTGTTCTTTGGTTCCGCGCTGACGAATTTCGGTGTGGAGACATTCCTGACACATTTCCTGAAAATGACCATGCCGCCGGAACCCCGGACGGCGGACATCGGCGTGATCGACCCGGTGAAGGAACCGTTTTCAGCCTTTGTCTTCAAGATTCAGGCCAATATGAACAAGGCACACCGCGACCGTATTGCCTTCATGCGCATCTGCTCGGGCAAATACGAGGCGGGCATGGAGGTCAATCACATTCAGGGCGGGCGGAAGATCCGCCTCTCCCAGTCCACGCAGATGATGGCGCAGGAGCGGACGCTCGTGGAGGAAGCCTACGCCGGGGACATTATCGGTGTCTTCGACCCGGGCATTTTCTCCATCGGGGACACGCTCTGCGCGGGAAATACGAAATTTGCCTTTGAAGGAATCCCGACCTTCGCGCCGGAGCATTTCGCCCGGGTGCGTCAGGTGGACACGATGAAGCGCAAGCAGTTCCTCAAGGGCATCAACCAGATTGCCCAGGAGGGCGCCATCCAGATATTCCAGGAATTCAATACCGGGATGGAGGAGATCATCGTCGGCGTCGTGGGTGTGCTGCAGTTTGACGTTCTCATGTACCGGCTGCAGAATGAATACAATGTGGAGGCGAAGCTCGAAAATCTTCCTTATGAATATATCCGCTGGATTGAAAATCAGGACGAGGTGGATGTGGAGAAGATTCAGGGAACCTCTGATATGAAACGAATCCGTGATCTCAAAGGGAATCCGCTGCTGATCTTCGTGAATTCCTGGAGCGTGGGGATGGTGGAGGACCGGAATCCGGGTCTGGTGCTGACGGAATTCGGAAGGAATTAAGGTCCTGTTAAAGAAATCTTCTTAACAGGCCCTGAGCTCACCGAAATCCGGCTCTGGTATTTGCAGGATTTGAAGGAAATGGGATGTCATAAAATGCCTTCTTACCGCAGGAATGGTGCAGGAGGGGAATTTTCTGGCACCCCGGGGTCTCTTTTGGGATAGACTGGAAGAGAGGAATCTGAGAATGCGGAGAAAACGATGCGCATCTGTCATCTGCGGGAGAAGGAAGTCATCAACATCTGCGACTGCAAACGCCTGGGATACGTGGCGGATCTTGATTTTGATCCGGACTCCGGCTGTCTCTGCGCGCTGATCGTGCCGGGACCCTGTCAGATCCTCGGCTGTCTCGGGCGGGACAGTGAATATATTATTCCCTTCCCCTGTGTGCGTCAGATCGGCAAGGATATCATCCTGGTGGAGATCGATCCGGGCAAATGTCTGACCCGGTGTAAATATTGAAGAGAGAGGAGTGAGTGCTTATGAAGTGCCCGTTTTGCGGCGCGGAGGATACCCGCGTCATTGATTCCCGCCCCGCGGACGATGCGATTCGCCGCAGGCGTCAGTGCGAGAGCTGCGGGAAGAGATTTACCACCTATGAAAAGGTGGAGACGATCCCTATGATGATCATCAAGAAGGACGACAGCCGGGAGCCCTATGATCGGTCGAAGATCGAGGCGGGAGCGCTGCGGGCCTGCCATAAGCGGCCGATCCCCATGGATGAGATTCACAACCTGGTGGATGAGGTGGAAAATCAGATTCTCAGCCGTGACTCGCGGGAAATTTCCAGCTCCGAAGTAGGCGAAATGGTGATGGACAGGCTGCGGGAGCTTGACGATGTGGCCTATGTGCGTTTTGCTTCGGTGTACCGGGAATTCAAGGATGTGGAGACCTTCCTGCGGGAGATCGAGAAGCTGGCAAAGAAGAGGAACTAGAGATGCTGGAGGTTTTTTATCCTAATCAGACGGCGGTTTCTTCTTATGAGATTTTCTATGAACGCTTGGCGGAGCGGGGTGTCCGGGGGATTCTCTTTGATATTGATAATACATTGGTGCCCCACGGGGCGGCGGCCCCGCCGGAGGCGGTGGCCCTCTTCGGGCGCCTGCATGCGCTGGGGCTTGCTACCTTCCTGAGCTCCAATAACCAGGAGCCGCGGGTGGGCCCTTTCGCGAAGGCGGTGAATTCACCCTTCCTCTGCTATGCCCCCACCCCTGCCGCCGCCGGATATCGGGAGGCTTGTCAGATCATGGGCGTACGACCGGAGGAGGCCGTCTTCGTGGGTGACCAGCTCTTCACGGATATTTTCGGGGCAAACCGCGCCGGGATACGCAGTATCCTTGTGCAGCCGATCCACCCGAAGGAGGAGATTCAGATCATTCTGAAGCGCCGACTGGAGCGGCCAATCCTGTATTTTTACCGGAAGGGCGGCTGGAAGAGAAAGAAACATATCTTTTGAAATGTCTTGACAAATCAGCGGATTTGAGATACGTTTTCATTCTGGGAGGTTTTAAACTTCTCGAAGATTTATTCTTCGCAGGATTACAATGAAAGGAAGGAAGCAACATGAAGACAAGAAGAATGCTGGCAATCACGATGGCTCTCGCTCTGACGGCGGGGCTGGCAGGCTGTGGGAGCAGCTCTTCCTCTACGGAGACCACGGCGGCAGAGACCGAAGCCGGAACGGAGGCTGTGGAGAGCACAGCGGCGGAGACGGCCGAAGCAGAGGACACCAGTGCGGCGGAAGAGACACAGGCTGCAGAGGGGACCGTGTACAAGGTCGGTATCGTGCAGTATGTGGACGACGCCTCTCTGAACCAGATCGAGCAGGCTATTGAGGACGAGCTGGACGCAAAGGGAGCAGAGCTGGGCGTGACCTTTGATTATGCCGACTATACATACAATGGTCAGGCGGATTCCACGACCATGAACCAGATCGCGACTGATCTGATCGCCGAGGAAGTGGACATCATCATCCCCATCGCGACCCCGACAGCCCTGATCATGCAGGCGGCGACTGAGGATAATCAGATCCCCGTGGTATTTTCCGCTGTGTCGGATCCGGTCGGCTCCGGTGTGGTGGCGAGCATGGAGGAGCCCGGCTCCAACATCACCGGCACCTCGGACGCTCTGGATACCGAAGCCATCATGGAGCTGATCGTGGCGGCTGATCCCGATATCACGACGCTGGGTCTGCTGTACGATAAAGGACAGGATTCCTCCACGCAGGCTATCGCTGACGCCAAGGCCTACTGCGAGGAGAACGGCATCGAGGTTGTGGAGAAGACCGGCACCACCAACGATGAAGTCATGCTGGCGGCGGACGCTCTGATCGCGGCTGGCGTCGACGCGGTGGTCACTCCCTCCGGTAGCACGGTGCTGACAGCCACACTGGCCATCTGTGAGCTATATATCGATGCGAAGATTCCTCATTATACCGGCGCGAATTCCTTCGCCCTGAACGGCGCGTTCTGCGGCTACGGTACGGACTATGAACTGCTTGGTACTGAGACCGCGGACATGGCCGTGGAGATTCTGGTCGATGGCGCGGATCCTGCCACCATGGAAGTGCGCATCATGAGCACCGGTATCGCGACGATCAATACCGAGACGGCAGAAGCCATCGGCCTCGACTACAGTATGTTTGAGAGCATGGTTACCGAGCTGATTGAGACTGTGACAGCCGAGGAGTTCGAGTAATCGGATCATTTTGTAATCAGGTAAGAACATGTGACGCCTTCGGTGCCCTGCGCATCGAAGGCGTATGCGCCATTCGGCACTTTGTATAGACAGAGCGTCCGGAATATTGACAGTCGCGCATCCGTGACGATTGTGGGCGTTAAAAGAACGAAGCAACCGACAGTGCCCGTGAAACAGGCATGCAAGTTTACCGTATTTTCACAGAGGAGAATATTCTATGTCCACAATCTTCACCCTGTCCATCGTCCAGAGCGCTCTGGAGCTGGGAATCATCTATGCGCTGGTAGCGCTGGCTCTGTTTATATCCTTCAGCCTTCTGAATATTGCGGATCTGTCCACGGACGGATGCTTCACGCTGGGGTGCGCTGTCGGGGCTTGCGTCACGCTGGCCGGTCATCCGTTCCTGGCGCTGATCGCTGCCATGGCAGCCGGAGTATGTTCCGGCTTCATCACCGCGTTCCTGCAGACGAAGATGGGCGTGGAATCGATTCTCGCGGGAATCATCGTCAACACCGGGCTGTATACCATCAATCTGGCGGTCATGGGATTTTCCTCGACGATGAATCTCTTCTCCTGTGATACGATCTTCAGTCTGGCAAAGGGCGTCTCCGAAGCCAGCTGGTATCAGAGCTGGTATAAGATATTCGTGGTCGTTGTAATCATCGCGCTTGTGGCGCTGTTCTTGGGGTGGTTCCTCAACACCCGCCTGGGGCTTTCCATCCGGGCTACGGGGGATAATCCTGACATGGTGAAGGCCTCCAGCATCAATCCGGCCTTTACCATCACGGTGGGTTTATGCGTTTCGAACTCTCTGACCGGTCTGTCCGGCTGCATTCTGGCGCAGTACCAGAAATCCTGTGATATCAACATCGGCACCGGCCAGGTGACCATCGCGCTGGCGAGTCTGATCATCGGCAGTACGCTGATCCACAAGGGCTCCATCCTGCATCGGGTCATTGGTGTGGTTCTGGGCAGCTGCCTGTACCGTTTTATCGTGGCTGTTGCTCTGCGTCTCAACGTACCGGCGGAGTGCCTGAAGCTGGTCTCGGCCTGCATCGTGGCCGTCGCCATTTCCTTCCCTTATCTGAAAGGTAAATATCAGTTCTGGCAGCAGCGCCGGGCGAAGGAGAGAGCGTATCAGAAAGGGGGCGGAAAAGCATGCTGAAGCTGGAAAATATCTGCAAGACCTTTAATCCGGGGACGGTCAATGAGAAGGTGGCCCTTTCCCATGTGAATCTCGAACTGGCGGACGGAGACTTCGCGACCATCGTCGGCAGCAACGGTGCCGGCAAATCCACGATGTTCAACGCCATCACAGGCGCTTTCTATGTGGACGAAGGTCATGTGATTCTGGACGGCGAGGACATTACCTTCCGCAAGGAGCATCTCCGCAGCAAGGTGATCGGGCATCTCTTCCAGGATCCCCTTCTGGGGACGGCGCCGCATATGACGATTGAGGAAAATATGGCGCTGGCCTATCTGCGGGCTTCCACGGACCGGCATCACTATTTCAGCCGCATCAGTGTGGCCAACAAGAAGGAATTCCGTGAGCATCTGGCGCTTCTGGGGATGGGACTGGAGGACCGCATGAGCCAGCCGGTGGGTCTGCTCTCCGGCGGCCAGAGGCAGGCGCTGACACTGCTCATGGCGACCGTGGTGACGCCGAAGCTGCTGCTCCTGGACGAGCACACGGCGGCGCTCGACCCGGCAACGGCCGAGAAGGTGCTGGATCTGACCAAGCGCATCGTGGCGGAGCGCAACATCACCTGTCTGATGGTGACACACAACATGCACCAGGCTCTGGAGCTGGGGAACCGCACGCTGATGATGGATGCCGGAAATATCATCTTTGACGTGAAGGGCGAAGAACGTGATAAGCTGACCGTGGAGGATCTTCTCGAGAAATTCCGCCAGAACGCCGGAAAGCAGATGGAGAATGACCGGATCCTGCTTTCGAAGGAGAAGGAGTAGAGGATATAGCAGGCGACATGGCCATATCCTCTGCATTGGCGGAGTGAGGCATAAGCGAACCAGTGAATATGTGAAGGAGGACTTTGAATGATGTCCAGAATCGGAACAGTAGAAAGAAACACTGCGGAAACGAAGATCCGCTGCAGCCTGTCGCTGGACGGCAGCGGGAAGGCGGAGCTGGATACCGGCGTGGCCTTCTTCGATCACATGCTGAGCGGTTTTGCGCGGCACGGATTCTTCGATCTGACCCTGCACTGCGACGGGGATACGGAGGTGGACTGCCATCATACGATCGAGGACTGCGGTATCGTTCTGGGAACGGCCATCCGAGAGGCGCTGGGCGATAAGAAGGGTATCTGCCGCTTCGGCAGCAGCATCCTTCCGATGGACGAAGCGCTTCTGTTGTGCGCCATCGATCTCAGCGGTCGCCCCTATCTGGTCTATGATGCATCCTTCACGAATGCCAGCATCGGCCAGATGGACACGCAGATGGCGCGGGAATTCTTCTATGCGGTCAGCTACTCTGCCGGGATGAATCTTCATATCAAGGAATTCTACGGCGAGAACGACCACCACATCATGGAAGCCATGTTCAAGGCCTTCGGCAAGGCCCTTGATCAGGCGGTAAGTATGGATCCGCGGATCACGGACGTGCTTTCGACGAAGGGGACGCTGTAGGTTTTCAGAATACGCGGGTCAGACCGGAAGAAAGGAGCTCACGTCGTACTCTGGCATCCCACAGAGCTAGGTTCCAGGCCTCGCCGGATTCTTCCATGAGAGCGGCAAGGCGCTCAGCCAGAAGATCCAGATAAGCTTCCGCGGACATTTCTCCGGCTGCTTCCAGGCGAATCTCCTCCAGCTGTCGCAGAACTTCTCCAATGAGCGCCTCTTCCTCTTCCGGAGAGAGGCTGCGGCAGGTGGGAGGTGTGAAATTTTCAGATAAGGCTTGTTTTCTGTCTTCTAAATATTGATCTCTTTGCTCCGCCAGTTTCCGGCGGAGTTTTTTAATTCTATCGTTCATATGATTCCATTTCGACAATTAAAATCGACCAGTATCTGGGATGTTTTCAATCATATTTACCAAATGATACAAATAGCATATACGTACAATACAAATATATCATGCAGATTGTGATGAAACAATAGAAAAAATCTCCTTGACTCTTGTGTTACACAAGACCTTATAGTGAGATTGTGCAAAATCCATAAAAAGTGCACCACAAAAGACATAGGAGGTATGTACAAGTGAAAGTTTTAGTGACAGGTTTTGATCCGTTTGACAATGACACGGTAAATCCGGCCTGGGAGGCAGTTAGTCGCATGAAGGACGAGATTGCCGGAGCAAAGATCGTGAAACTCATGGTTCCCACGGTATTTGGAAAATCTGTACAGGTGATTCGTGAGGCAATGGATCGGGAACAGCCGGATGTTGTTTTAAGTGTCGGATTGTCCGGCGGACGGGGAGACATTACTCCGGAGCGGGTAGCAATTAATCTCAGTGATGCACGAATCCCGGATAACGAAGGAAATCAGCCGACAGATGAGGCGATTTTTCCGGATGGCCCGGATGCTTATTTTTCCATGTTACCGGTAAAAGCGATGGTAGAAAAAATCCATGGGAGAGGATTGCCGGCCAGTGTTTCTACAACAGCGGGAACCTTTGTTTGTAATCATGTGATGTATGGTGTGCTCTACCATGTACATAAGGATTTTCCCAATACACGCAGCGGATTTGTTCACATCCCCTATATTCCCAGTCAGACAGTGGATAAACGTTTTATGCCCAGCATGAATCTGAACGATACCATTGCAGGTTTGGAAGCAGCTGTGGAAGCAATTATTGAGAATTCAGAGGATATTCACTCACCTGGCGGAACGCTTCACTAGATGAGGAAGATGTAGAAAACCGATGAAGGAGGATTTTATTGATGGATTTTGCAAATTTATGGGCCTCGCCCTTGTTTTGCTTTGTAATTTTTGCTTTGATTTGGGGACTTGGAGATATTCTTTCCTATCTGACAAAGGGATTTGTTCCTGGCCTGATTATTGCTTCTGTACTGTATCTTGCCGGGTTTCTGACAGGAATTATTCCATCGGAAATTCTGGATGCCAGTGGAAATTCATTAGGAAGTGCTGTTACCAATACAACATTGATGACAAGTGTTAGTGCCTATGTCATTCCTCTGATTCTGGTGAATTTGGGGACGACTATTACCTTGGGGCAGTTTATTACTGAGTGGAAGACTGTTGTGGTTGCACTCTGCTCGCTGCTGGGTCTGGCGTTGGTCTCTTTCACGGTCAGTTCACTTTTGTTTGGCCGGGAGTATGCATTGTGCGCTGCATCTCCCATCGCCGGAGGAGCTATCGCTTCAGTCATGACTCAACAAGCCGCTGAGGCAGCGGGAGCACCTGTCCTGGGAGCTTTCGCTATGCTGGTTAATGGGTTTCAGGGCTTTATCGGTTCTCCGACAGCGAATGTTTGCTTAAAGAAACAGGCGCAGAAGTATATCAAACGAGGTGCTTTGCCGGAAGATGCTGCAGAGAATGGTAAACAACTTAAAATCAATCTGAAAGTAATTCCTGATATGCCTGCCAGGCTGAGTACAACTTTTGTGATTATTGCCAAGGTCGCGATTGTAGCCTTTATTGCGAATGCGTTGGTGGAAATAATCCCGATCAATGTAAATATCATGTATCTGTTGTGCGGCATTCTGTTTTGTGAGCTGGGCTTTCTGGACAGACAGTCTCTGGCCAAGGCTAACGCCAGCGGTTTTTTGACATTAGCACTGGTGGCAGCCTGTGTTTCCTCTTTCTCGTCCGTGGATGTGGCGAGTCTGATCGACATGATCATTCCGGTCGTGGGATGTTTGCTGGTCGGTGCGGCAGGCTGTATGCTTGCGGGAGGAATAGCAGGGAAAATACTTGGTTGGGATTTCTTCGTCTCTGCAGCAATCTCCGTGACCTGCATGGTGGGATATCCGGCTACACAAATTGTTACCGAAGGGGTCTGCAAGACGCTGGAGTGTGACGATGAGATGGCAGCGCGAATTCAGAATTATCTTCTTCCCAAGATGGTAGTAGGTGGATTTACTACTGTCACAGTTGCTTCGGTAATTTTCGCAGGAATTGTTACACCACTGATCTTTTAAACGATTAAAGCATCAGAAAGATTTATCAGGAGTCAAGATAAAGACGGACTTCATAGTTCCATTGAATAATCCCGACAAAAGCAAGGTCAAGAACCAGGGGCGCCTGGGGGGAGGCGCTCTTCGCCTTTGGAGAGCTGCGTAGGAAAGATATATAGGTTTCATAATCATCTTGTCCGCAGGAACCGCAAAGATAGCGGCCTTCCGGAAGACGATACAGATTTGGATGGTCTTTATGGTGAATGCAAGTGGCGAAAAGACATCGTTTTTCACCTCTTATAAGAAGTCCTGCTGTATTCTGGAAATGGAAATGTTCTCGATCCCGGGGAGGAATGTGACTTTCCACCATATCATGAAAATTCAGCAGATTTTCTACGGTGGGAGCATGCATTTCCGGTTCCAAAAAGAGGATTTGTTCCGGGAGTATACGGATTTCCGGTGGCTGATCGGGCTTCCAATCCGGATAGGTAGGCTTGGTACTGTAATTATGCAGGGTGGAATTCAGATGGTATTTGACCTTCCTGAGTTGTTCGATCTGTCTGTCAATTCTTTGCTCGGCCTGAGCAAGTGCAGAGAGCGTGTCCGGCATGTTTCGATTGGAGAAGAGTTGCTGTATTTCTGCCAGGGAGAAATGAATGGAGCGCAGGTAGGAGATAACCTGGAGCTGTGCAATGTCCTCATTTGAATAAAAACGATAGCCGGTGAAGGAATCGGTTCGACTTGGATGCAGCAGTCCGATTCGATCATAATGACGCAGAGTTTCGACAGTTAAACCTGCCAGTTTGGCTGCTTCTCCGATTTGATGCTCTTTCATGGCTGACTTTTCCTCTGTATTTTAAAATGAGACGATTACCCTAAAGAAGGATGAAACTATTATACAATAGTCTTCTGGCTTTTACCAGAGTGAAAAAGGAGACTCATATGGATAAGAAAGATAGCCGCAAAAAGAGAGGACAGCTGTATGCCCTGTGTATTCTGTTAATTGTTGTTTTGACAGCCTGTTCCTGGCAAGGAGCAGATGAGACAGGAGCTGTTGGGAAGAATGCCTCAAGCGTATATGAAACAGAACAGGTTTCCTTTTCAGATTCAGAAGAAGAGTTTGAATCGGAAAAGACGATGCCTGAAGAAACGCAGACTGAGGCTTTAAAAGATGAGATCACGCGGAGCCTTTCATACGTGGCATATTTTCGTGAGGGAGAGTATGCTTTTTTCCTGGAGGAAGCAGGAGAAAACCTCGATGTGACGGAGACAGAACTGGCTGAAACCTGGGAGACACTGCTGGCTTCTGCAAGAACCTTTAGTGGCACGGAAACTACAGAAACGACCGAGGAGGAGAATGGGGTTCGGGTGGATGTTATCTCTGTACATGGACGATATCACATTCGTTCCGTGTTTTATTATGATGGAGAAGGGGTGCTGGCAGAGGTAGATTTTTCATTGGAACCACTCATTGTAGAACCAACGGAAACGGATGATTATATAGAGATTCCAATCACTTTAGGGTATGACTCCGAAAAACAGCTGAACGGAATGCTGACCTTGCCGAAGGATGTTGAAAATCCTCCCGTTGCTATTTTAATTCAGGGCTCTGGTGCCAATGGAATGGATTCGCCGATCGGGACGAACAACAATCGAGTCTTTGCAGATCTGGCGTGGGGATTGGCGGAACAGGGCATTGCTACTATAAGATATGATAAGCGTTCATATTCCTATCCGGAGGATGTTACAGATATTGAAACGGAATATCTTCTGGATGTAGCGGATGCGGTTCGATTTGCACTGAGTGATTCCCGTGTGGATGGGGAACAGCTTTATCTCATCGGGCATAGTCAGTGTTGGAATGTTGTCGCCTCTTATAGAAAAAGAGAATAATTAGTTTAAATGATATATA
>JAJQDL010000081.1:2296-14869 GCA_021202235.1 Lachnospiraceae bacterium | reverse complement strand
TCCGCGAAGAGAACGGATATTCTATGGATCTTGAAGAGATCCGCGCCAAGATCACCGAGCGCACCCGCGCAATCGTTCTGGTCACTCCCAACAACCCCACCGGCGGCGTTCTCTCCGAAGAAACTCTGCAGGGGCTGGCGCAGATCTGCATCGAGCATGACATTCTCGCCATCTCGGATGAGATCTATGAGCGCCTGATCTATGACGGAGAGAAGCACGTCAGCATTGCTTCCCTGCCCGGCATGAAGGAGCGCACCTTCACGATGAACGGCATGTCCAAAGCCTACGCCATGGACGGCTGGCGTCTCGGCTACGTGGCCGCTCCGGAGGAATACATCCTCGTGCTGAACAAATTCCATCAGCACAACACCACCTGCGCCCCCGCCTTCGTGCAGGCCGCCTCCGTCGCCGCGCTGACACAGGAAGGCGATGAGATTCGTGAGATGGTCACGGAATACCAGCGACGCCGTGATGCCGCCGTCGCCGCTATCCAGGCCATCGAGGGTCTCGGTTGCCAGTGCCCCAAAGGCTCCTTCTATCTCTTCATCAACTGCAAATCCCTCGGCCTGCCCTCCGCCGCGCTGGCAGAACATCTGCTGGAGCACGCCGGCATTGCGCTGGTTCCCGGCGATGTATTCGGCCCCGGCGGCGAAGGCTACCTGCGGATGTCCTTCGCCAACAGCTATGACAACGTCGTGGAGGGCTGCCGCCGCCTGGCGGAAGCAGTGAAGGAACTGCGCGAAGGAAAAATACAGGAAGGGGACACCGTCAAATGAAAAAGAAAAAGATGAGTCTGGCTGTCAAAACCTTTATCGGATTTGCCCTTGGTATCGTCATCGGTCTGATCTTCGGAGAAAAAGCCGCTGTCATCAAGCCTCTGGGAACCATTTTCCTGAACATGATCAAAATGGTCGTCGTCCCCATGGTGTTCTTCTCCATCACCGCGGGTGTCGCCAGCCTGGGTGATCTGCGCAAGCTGCGCAACATCGGCGTGAAGGTTGTGGGACTGTACGCCATCACCTCCGCCATCTCCGTTCTGATCGGACTCCTGGTCGCCAATGTAATTAATCCCGGCAAAGGATTTGACATGAGCGCGCTGAGCGGCACCTCTGAATATGAGGCACAGGAAATGCCCAGTATCATCGACACGATTGTCGACGCCTTTCCCTCCAATATCTTCGAGGCCTTCGTCGAAGCGGATATGCTGCAGATCATCGTATTTTCCGTTTTCCTGGGCATCGCGCTCATTATGCTGAAGGAAGAGGGAGAACGTCTGAGTTCCGCCATCCAGTCCCTGGCCAACGTCATGTACAAGATCACCGCCATCGTCATGGAATTCTCTCCCATCGGCGTAACCGCTCTGCTGGCCGAATCCGTAGGAATCTATGGTCTGGATATTTTCGGTCCCCTGGGTAAGCTCATCCTCACTGTTTATGCCTCTGACGTCGTCCTCGTCTGTCTGATGTATGTCCCCATGGTAGCAATCCTGGCCCGCTTCCCTCTGAAGCGCTTCTTCCAGGGCATCTGGAAGGTCTGGGTAGTCACCGCCAGCACAACCAGCAGCAGCGGTACCCTGCCGGTCGCCACCTCCATAACCAATGATGAGTTCGGCGTATCGCCTGAACTCTCCTCCTTCTCTCTTCCTCTGGGAGCTACGATCAACATGAACGGCGGCTGTGTCTTCTATGCGGCAGCTATCGTCTTCACCGCACAGATTTACGGCGTCACCCTGACCCCCGCCGCGCTCATCAACATCGTTCTCTCCACGGTCCTCCTCGCCATGGGCTGCCCCGGTGTACCGGGAGGCGCCATCATCATGACGACGATCCTGCTGACCAACATGGGACTTCCGCTGGAAGTCGTGGGACTGATCGCCGGCATTTTCCGCCTGATCGACATGGCCGATACCACCTTCAACGTCACCGGCGATGTAGTGACCACCCTGGTCGTCGCCCGCAGCGAAAATCTGCTGAACGTCCCGACTGATGATATCTCAAAAACTGTTTAGGAACTGTAAAGAATAATTCTTTAACAGGTCCTTAATACATGAAAAGGAGAATTGCCCTATGCGTTTTGTTACATTAAAACTCAACGGCCGGGAAGCAGCCGGCATCCGTACATCCCGCGGCGTCGTCACCCTCGCCGCTCTCAACGAAGCAAAAGGAACCTCCTATCCGACCGATCTCCTCTCCCTGATTCAGGCACAGGAGATCCCCGCGCTGACCGACTGGTACAACGCGGGCGGCCGGGAGGAGCTCGAAGAAATGACAACCGTCCCCCGGGAGGAATGTGTCTTCGGACCGCTCTACCGTCATCCGAAGCGTATCTTCGGCATCGGTCTGAACTACAAGGATCACGCCGGAGACATCGGCTCCGCCGCCCCCACCGGGTTCCCCGGCAGCTTCTTCAAGATGGCGGATACCCTGATCGGACCCGGGGACAGCATTCAGCTCCCCTGCCTGAAGGAAGCCGTCAGAACCACTGCCGAAGCGGAGCTGGGCGTCGTCCTGGGACGCGACTGCCGTGACGTATCCGAGGAAGACTGGCAGAGCGCCATCGTAGGCTACACCACCATCCTCGACATGACGGAGGAGTCCATCCTTAAGGGAAATGAATTCGTCGCCGGGAATCCCCGCTACCTGACGATTGTGAAGAACTTCCCCACCTTCTTCTCCTTCGGTCCGGAGCTGGTCACCCCCGACGAGGTCCCCGATGTGCTTGCTCTGGAGGTTCAGTCCGTACACAACGGAGAGGTCTACGCGAAAAATACGGTTTCCAACATGACCCACCGCCCCGCCCGCCTGGTCTCCCTGCATAGCAGCATCCAGGGCTGGTACGCCGGAGACGTGCTCTCCACCGGCACCCCCCGCGCCTTCCCCCTGCAGGACGGCGACGTGGCCGAGTGCCGCATCTACGGCCCGGACGGCTTCGAGATGGAGCCTCTGATCAACCCGGTGACAGATCTCAAAAAGCATCCCGAGCTGAATTAAACAGCGCACCCGCGGATTTCACATAATATGCCGCCCGATCAGGGGCGGCGCAAGGGAGATTTTTCATTATGAGTAAAAACATTGTCATATTAAACGGAAGCCCTCGAAAAAAGGGCAATACTTCCGCTCTTGTAACAGCCTTCACGGAAGGCGCTGAAAGTGCGGGAAACACCGTAACCGAGTTCTTCCTGCAGGGCATGGACATCCACGGCTGCCTGGGCTGCTTCGGCGGACGCAGCCGCCAGACATGTCCCTGCGTACAGAAGGACGACATGAGCCGAATCTATCCGGCTGTCAGAGAGGCCGATGTGATCATACTGGCAAGCCCTCTGTACTACTGGACAATAAGCGGACCGCTGAAAAATGCACTGGATCGCCTGTTTGCCCTGGAAGAAGGGGAAGGCAACCTGCTCCGGGGAAATGGAAAATCCTCTGCTCTTCTGATGGCTGCAGAAGGATATGGCTTCGAAGACACCGTGCTCTACTATGATCATCTGATGGAACATCTCCGCTGGAAGAACCTCGGTCACGTTCTGGCCGGCGGCAATATGAATGCGGGAGATATCCAGGGAAAAGCCGAAATACAGCAGGCACGTACGCTCGGAGCATCAATACACTAACGCATGTTTAGAACCCGGGGGAAACATAACCCTCTTAAAAATCAATCACTTATTCACAGGAGGTTTTCACAATGGAATTCGGATTAAAAGACAAGGTTGTTCTGTGTATGGCATCAGCCGCCGGTCTGGGCAAGGGAATCGCCATGGAGATGGCCCGCGAGGGCGCGAAGGTCATGATCTGTACCGCCGCAGCCTATGAGGATCAGCTGCATGCGGCGCAGGATGAGATCGAGAAAGAGACCGGGAACCGCCCGGAGGCTTATCTCTGCGACGTAAACAAAGCGGAGGACATCCAGCAGCTGGTCAATTACACGGTCGAGAAGCTGGGCGACATCTATGCGCTGGTCAATATGTGCCCCGGCCCGAAGCCCGGCCCCTTTGACTCCTTTGACGATGCCGCCTGGGAGGGCGCGTTCAACCTGTGCCTGCTCTCCTACATTCGCACGATCCGCGCCTGTCTGCCCTCCATGCGTCGTCTGGGCGGAGGCCGTATCGTCAACTCCACCAGTTCTTCGGTCAAGGACTGCCTGGATAACCTGATTCTCTCCAACACCATGCGCATGGGCGTGGTCGGCATGAGCAAAACCCTGGCCAAGGAGCTCGGCAAGGACAACATCCTCGTCAATGTCATCGGGCCGGGCCGCATCGGCACTGCCCGCATCACGAACCTGAACGCCATCCGTGCCGAGAAGGCCGGTGTCTCCGTGGCCGACTATGAGAAGGAAGACCTCAAGTCCTTCCCCATGGGCCGCTACGGCAACACCGACGAATACGGCCGTCTCGCCGCCTTCCTCTGCTCCGAAGCTAACACCTATATCTCTGGGCAGACCATCCTGCTGGATGGGGCGATGACGGGAGCCTATTGATCGTTCGCAGCACTCATAAAAAGATACATTGATTTTGTTACAGGAGGGGGACACTATATTATTTCATGACCGGACACCTTTGTAAAATCAAGCAAATGTAATGGAGAGGATTTCATTTTAAGTTGTTTGGTTTCCTGACCGTGAGTATGCCTTAACATCTACCCGATTGATGTCAATGCGGAGACACTGGAGTTTTTTAATACGGACATTTCTCAATGTTTTAATTCACTGAATCCACAGGATCTGGCAAACTGTGACGGTGTCATCGTACCCGGCGGATTGCCGGACGTCAGTCCGTCCCTCTGGAATGAGGAAGTGGCCGGAAGTCATGACATTGATCTGGAGCTGGATCAGATACAGCTGTCTATGATTGATTCCGCTGTCAAACTGCATAAACCCATTCTCGGCATCTGCCGCGGCCACCAGCTGGCTTGTGTCTATTTCGGTGCCACTCTGATTCAGGATATCAAAACCGGAGATCATCACCGTTATGTCCCGGGAGAACCCCGTTTCCACAGAATATATAACATCCCTGGCACCTTTATGCACGATCTGTACGGAGACAGCTTCAAAGGAAACAGCGGACACCACCAGGCGCTTCGAAAGATTCCGGAATGCCTCCGGGTCACTCAACTCTGGTGTCAGGATGAGCATCTGGATGAATATATTCAAATGGCGCAGGAAGGCACTCTGCGGGAAGGCACGGATGAATGTATCATCGAAGGCGTTTATCACACCGATTATCCTTTTATTGGTATACAGTGGCACCCGGAACTGCGCGGGGAAATGTACTGCAAACGTATAGACCTCCTCAAGGTCAAGAAGTATTTTTTCGATATGATGGCAACTGACAAATAAATTTCCAAAACTTAAAAATGAGATTTATCAAGGAGAAGAAACTCGTAATGATAATTTACAACGCAATAATGACGTTCACAGACTGGATGTGGACCCTGCCGCTGCTTATCCTGTTAATCGGCGGCGGCCTCGTGATCACCATCGCCTGTGATTTCGTACAGATCAAGCACTTTGGCTTCATGCTCCGAACAACCCTCAGCGGAGGAAGCAAAAGCAGCGGAGAAGGGCAGATCTCCGGTCTTCAGGCTATGATCGCCACTCTGGCTAATACAATCGGAACCGGCAACATTGTCGGAGTCGGCAGCGCCATCGCCATCGGCGGCCCCGGCGCCATATTCTGGATGTGGGTCATTGGTTTCGTTGCTATGGCTTTGAAATACTCAGAAGCAGTTCTCGGCGTTGCAACACGAATCAAAGATGAGAACGGGAACTGGAAGGGCGGCGCCAACCGCTACCTCTCCATGGTCTGGAAGCCTCTCGGCGTTGCCTGGGCTATCTCCTGTGTCTTTACCATGGCTATTGCCTGCGGTGTACATACCGGTTCCATCACCGATTCCGCAGAGACCTTCGGCATTCCTGCACCACTGGTCACAATCATTTTCACAATTATCGTATTCTTTGTAATCCGCGGCGGCGTAAAGGCACTGGTCTCCGTCACCGACAAGCTGGTTCCCATCATGGGAATCGTCTACATCCTCTCCGGTCTCCTGGTTATTGTTCTGAATATTAGTAACCTGATTCCTTCTCTTGTCCTTATTTTCACGGATGCCTTTACCGGCACAGCTGCGACCGGCGGATTCGTCGGCGCCACAGTAACGGTGGCAATCCGGAACGGGTGTGCCCGCGGTGTCTATTCCAACGACGGCGGCAACGGCTCTGCCAGTATTCTGCATTCACAGGCAGACATAGATGAACCGGTAGAGCAGGGAATGTACGGCATTTTTGAGGTCTTTGCCTGCACGATGGTCATCTGCACCTTCACCGCGCTGGTCGTCCTCTGCACCGGAGCCTGGCAGAGCGGAGATGCAGGTTCTGTCATGGCCATCAATGCCTTTTCGACGATCGGTCCCATCGGGCACTTCGTCTCAGCCCTCAGCCTGATTCTCTTTGCCGCTTCCTCCGCTCTGTCGATGGCCACAAGCTCCGGCATTCTGGCAGAAGACTTATTCGGCAAGACCATGAAACGTATCATCCAGGTCTGCGTCATTGTCTGTGTCTTTGTCGGCGGAATCATCGGTGTGGATGCTGCTCTGCCGTGGGTAGATGTCTGCAACATGATCATGATCCTCTTCAATGTCATCGGTACCCTGTTCCTGATTAAAATGCTGCGTCAACTCACGCTGGACTACTTCCAGAGGAGAAAAGACAAGCTCATATAAGCGCATAATCCGCTCATTCTGATCGGATAGCATATATTTTCAAAAAGAAAACCACATCAAGGAGGTAACTACAATGAGAGCAAAAATGAAGGAATACCAGGAAGTCGAAGCCGCCGCCATGAAATTTGTCCGAAGCGTAGCGGAAGGCAACAGCACCTATGCCAGGGAGCTTTTTACTGATGAAGCAGTGCTGTTCGGCTATCTGGACGGAGAGCTTGAGCATGGATCCATCGAGCAGTTCTACCACAATGTCGACACCGTTCCCGGAGGAGATCACTTCCAGGCACGTGTAGATGTACTGATGGTAGAGGAATCCATGGCCGTTGTGCGCGTCCTCGAAGAGGGATGGGGCAACCGAATCGATTTTACAGACGTTTTGCTTCTGTTAAAAATGAACGGCGAGTGGAAATGTGTCGCCAAAGCATATAATCAGAATTCTGATACGATTCAGAAATAAGATTACAAACGAGAAGCTTTTCATATTCTCAGAGTCACGATAGAATATCTCTGGTATTGTACCTGTGCAGACGCGGTTCCGGCATTGATTGCCGGAGCCGCGTCTGCATATTTTTCAATAATTATTACAAAATCACCGCTTTTTTATTCCTAACCTTCATTTTTAACCAACTTTTTCTTTGAAGTGATTTGTGGATTATACGCATTTCGGCGTTAGCCGGAAAATTTCCTCACATATCTTTGTTTCTTACTCTTCGGCTTTTCCGGTATCGTCATCTCCAGTTGTCCGCTTTCAAGCAAAGGCTTTACAGTCTTTTCCATGACATAATATCTCGACAATCCCAGGAACGTTGTCAATTCCTCTCTGGAACGGGGTATACTGCAAAAATCAAGCACTTCTTCTTCCCTGCTGTAATCTTTTTCCCGGTTTCCATCCTTTGGCGGCTCCACCCTCTCCGTATTCTGTTCTCTCTCAATGTTGTTATACAGGATAACTTTAAATTCTCCTCCTCTGGCTATAAATTCCGGTGCGGGCAGACCGGCCGCTTCCATTTCCCTCGCAATTGTCGGTATTCCGGAATAACGATTTTCAGAGACCTGCATGATTTCGAGAATGCCTGCAAGAGTTGTATTTCTTATCTCAGCATGTACCTTTCCCAGTTGTTTCACAGAGATTCTTCCGTATAAACCCCCCTTGTTTGTCACTTCCATTCTGTCAGAAAACATACAGATTGTTACCGGCGATCCTTCCGTATGAATGCTGTAATCCCGATGTAAAAGCGCATTAAGAATTACTTCCCGAACCGCTTTTACCGGAAACTCCGGCTTGTCTTTTCTTTTTCCATTTTCATCAATGACTGTCTTTACTCTGCTGTTTCTCCTCACAAATTCCACAGCTCCCTCCAGCATTTCGCTGATTGTACCATTCAGTCTCTGATTTGCAATAAAACGTTCATCATCTGTACCTGTATCACCAATTTTTGTCCCCGGAACAACCACCGCTGTAACCCCAAGCATCGGGAAATAGGCCTGCGGATATTTCCCGAAAACAAGCACAGCCGCCATCGTAGGATTCCCCTCGCTGGTAATTCCCATCAGCTCCATAATCTCGTCATCTGTGGCGTTATTGGAAAGATTTGCGCTGCTTTCTTTTATCCTCTCCAAATATTTCTGCAGATCCTTTTCACGCAAATGACTCTTTTTTGCACCTGTAACGACACGAATATCGTCTCTGATTCTTCGACGAAATGCGTCATAGCTGTATATTTCATAATCATTCATTGGCTCGTCCGCTTCCCCCACTCGAACAAACGAGCCTCTTTGCCGACCAGCGCCTTTATAATACACAGGTCTCTGATCAGCCTCGACGCTGGGAATTTCAGCTGACACAACAAATCTCCCCTCGATTTCAGCCACCGTAAACAGCGGACGTACCTCAGGCTGCATCTGTTTGCATTGTTCCGCTACTCTGTGCTGCAAATCCTGTATATCATAAACGCCAACGGCCTCAAAATCTTTCTTCTCATCTAAACCGAACAGAATAACACCGCCTTCTTCCTGATTCGAAAAGCTGGAAAGACTGTCATATAATCTGGTGGGGCATCCCACCTCCGCCGCTTTGACTTCAACCGTCTGAAACTCACATTGAAAATGCTGAACCTTATATACGATTTGCAGCAACTCCTCCGTCTGCATATCATGTCCTCCCGGTTTTTATTTTTTTAGATTTCCCCAACTTCTGTATAATTATAGCAACTTTGTTTGCGTAAAACAAGTTTGTTTTCTATAATTATTTCGATCTTTCTCCTTTTTTGCCAACTTTCCTTTGTCTTGTTTCCTAAAAGGTTGTTAAAATGATGCACCTCCCTACCAGCAAATTCCACCTCCCTCCTCACATGCTGCCACCCGACAAAGTTGTCCTTCCCTTCCGCTTGTCATTTTTCCCGGTTCGCGCTATACTTTCTATGCATCGCCGGATTTTCAGCGATGGCAAAAGATGTATTCACAGACACAGATCTCGTATAACCGGAGGTACACGATGGCAAGAACCCGAAGTCCGAGAACCTTTCAGCATGTCTGCGACGGCCTCTATATAGGACTGTGTGCAGGCTGTCTCCTGACGTTCTTCCTGCCCTGGGTGCTGACAGGCTCCCCTCTGCAGGGCTTTCCCGTCCTGTTTTTTCTCGCCGCACTTCTGAATCTTCTCACGTCCCTGCTAAAATTCAGAAAAGACGGCAATCGAAGGAATCAGAAGGTACAGGGAGTCTTTTTTCTGCTCATGTCCGCCGGACTTCTGTGTCTGACATACATCAGCGCCGTCTGCCTCTGGCTGAACTGAGCCTGGCAGCCGATCACGGAGAGGAGGAACACGTGTGAAGAGAGAAATACTGACCATGCTGCGAAAAGACGGGACCTATGTCTCCGGGCAGCAGCTCTGTGAGCGTCTGGGCGTGTCCCGGACCGCCGTATGGAAGACGATCAATGCCCTGAAGGCAGAGGGATATGAGATCGGAGCCGTTCAAAACAAAGGCTACTGCCTGCTTCAGGCACCGGATGTGATGACCGAAGCAGAGATTGGCAGCCGCCGGACAGATTCGTGGAAGGAAGCTCCTCTGGTCGTATATGCAGAGACCGACTCAACCAACAATCAGGCAAGACGTCTGGCTCAGGAGGGGAATCCGGAGGGAACGCTGGTCGTCGCCGACCGCCAGACCCATGGGAAAGGCCGTCGGGGCCGCGTGTGGGAGACACCAGCGGGCGCCGGCATCGCCATGAGCTTCGTCCTCAAGCCAGAGATTGCTCCGCAGGACGCCAGCCAGCTGACGATCCTCGCCGCACTGGCGAGCCTGCAGGCTGTCCGGGATGTATCCGGGATCGACTGCGCCATCAAATGGCCTAACGACCTGGTGTTAAACCGCCGGAAGCTCTGCGGCATCCTCACGGAAATGAACCTGGAAGAGGACTATATCCAACAGATCATTGTTGGCATCGGCTTCAACGTACATCACGAAGCGTTTCCGGAATCTCTGGCCGACAAGGCGACGTCCCTGTATCTGGAAACGGGACAGAAATACTCCCGGGCGGAAATCGTCTGCCGTGTAATGCAGCATTTTACAGAATATTATGAACAGTTCCTCACGCAGCGGAATCTGTCCTTCGTCCGGGAGGAATATAACCATTTTCTGATCAGCCGGGGAGAAAACGTCCGCGTCCTCGGCGCCGGGAAGGAATGGTCCGGCCGTTCCCTGGGAATCAACGACACCGGTTCCCTTCTGGTCGAGACGGAGGACGGCAAGCTCCGGGAAGTCCTGGCCGGAGAGGTCAGCGTACGGGGGCTGTATAGCTACGCATAGCTTTCATGGCGCGAAGCACCATGAAAATATACGAATAGCCGGTCACAGAATAACTTTTGATGGATATCCGATGATGGGGAGGAGTATATGGCAGAGAAAAAGGTGCTGTGCGGCGCCAATTCCTATCTGGAAAAATATTATTTTAATGAAGAATTTGCCCGGCTGCCGGAGGCTGTACAGCAGGAACTAAAAGTAATGTGCGTTCTTTTCGTGGAGGATGTAGGCGGCGTCCTGACGCTGGAATTCCTTGAGGACGGAACGCTGATGCTGGCTGTCTCCAAAGACGACGCGGATTATCTCTTTGATGAGATCGGCAGCGAGCTGAAGATCCGCGAGATTCAACGGGAGAAAGAAGAACTGCTGCAGGGCCTGGAGACCTACTACCGCATCGTCTTTCTGGGGCAGATTCCGGAGAACCGGGAGGAGGACGCATGAGGCTGGGCGCATATTCCTGGGAGCATCCCCTTTTCCTGGCTCCCATGGCCGGTGTGACCGACGCCGCCTTCCGCCAGCTCTGCAAAGAACAGGGCTGCGATGTCCTGTGTACGGAAATGGTCAGCGCCAAAGCACTGTATTATAAGAATAAAAATACGAGGGAGCTTCTCGTGCGTGAGCCCGGCGAAGCTCCTTTGGCGGTTCAGCTCTTCGGCTCCGATCCGGAGATCATGGCGGAAATGGCCGTACAGATTCAGGATGACTACGAGATCATCGATGTAAATATGGGCTGCCCCGTCCCCAAGGTCGTAAACAACGGGGAGGGATCGGCCCTGATGAAGAATCCCCGGCTGGCCGAACAGATCGTCTCCGCCATGGCCAGGCGGCTGTCAAAACCTCTGACCGTCAAAATCCGCAAAGGGTTCGATGAGAATTCTGTCAATGCGGTCGAGTTCGCCCGCCGCCTCGAGGCTGCGGGCGCTTCCGCCGTGACTGTGCACGGGCGCACACGCTCCCAGTATTACTCTGGAACTAACGACTGGGAGATTATCAGCCAGGTCAAAGCAGCCCTTTCAATCCCCGTAATTGGTAATGGCGATATTTTCTCCGGGGAGGACGCCGCCCGTATGCTGCGTGAAACCGGCTGCGATGGCCTGATGATGGCCCGCGGAGCCCGGGGCAATCCCTGGCTGTTCGCGGAAATCCGCAGTTACCTGGAGACAGGCAAGACACCGCCCCGACCGACCCGTGAAGAGCTCTGCGCCGTCATTCTGCGGCACGGAGAAAAACTCAGCGAATATAAAGGAGAGCGCGTAGCCATGCGGGAAATGCGCAAACAGGTCGCCTGGTACACGACCGGCATCCCCCATGCCTCCCGCCTGCGAGCCCGGTGCAACACATTATCTACGCCGGACGAACTCCGGCAGCTAATGGACGATTTTCTCCGCGCAGACTCAGAAGACACTACAGGACCTGTCACAAATGGCCGGGAAATCCCGTGAAAATCCGTTGACAATGACGGAAGCTCTGGAGTATAATATTACGCAATGTCAGCGGGGAAACCAGCTGTTTTGTTGTTTTTTATAGTGAACGACAAAAACAATTTGTCATTCACTATAAAAAAAATAATGCACACAATCGCATAAGGAATGGCTGCTTACGCAGCCCGCGATTGGCGCGTGAGTAAACGGCATAAAGCCGTTTACTATAAGTATCAGGAGGATATAAGTATGGCTGAGAAAAAGATTCTTACCTATACAGGAATGAAAAAACTGGAGGACGAACTCTTCGATCTGAAGGTAGTACAGAGAAAAGAAATCGCCCAGAAGATCAAAGAAGCACGCGAGCAGGGCGACCTGTCAGAGAATGCAGAATATGATGCCGCCAAGGATGAGCAGCGTGATATCGAAGCCCGGATCGAGGAGTTGGAAAAACTCCTGAAAAATGTAGAAGTCGTGGATGAGGATGATATCAACCTCGATCAGATCAACATCGGATGCCGCGTAAAAGTTCATGACATCGAGTTCGACGAGGAGATGGATTTCAGCATCGTAGGATCCACCGAGGCAATCATTCTGAAGGGAATGATTAACAAAGAGTCAACTGTGTGAAAAGCA
>JAJQDL010000081.1:908-2286 GCA_021202235.1 Lachnospiraceae bacterium | reverse complement strand
CGGCGATTAAGATCATGTAGATACCCAGGCCGGAACGATCACCTATCAGGTCCTGGAAATTCTCAAGGCGGAGTAACCTGTTTTTCGAGCTTTACTGTCTGCGCCGGAACCATCCTGCGCAGACATTTTTCTATGCAAAACATGATCAGAGGCTGCAAATATAATATGAAGGAACTCCAAAACCTTCAAAACAGCAATGACATTTTTCGAGAACCTGAGAGGAGAAAATTATGGCAGAGAATACAAAGATGCCCCGGCAGGAGCCGGATTTGAATCAGCAGCGAAAGGTCCGGCGCGAAAAACTCGCCGCCCTGCAGGAAGCAGGCCGGGATCCGTTTCAGATCACGAAGGTGGATGTGACTCACCACAGCATGGAGATCAAGGATCATTACGAGGAGATGGAAGGAAAGACCGTGACCATCGCCGGCCGTATGATGTTCAAGCGCGTGATGGGAAAGGCTTCCTTCTGCAACATCCGCGACCTGCAGGGAGACATCCAGTCCTATGTGGCCCGCGATCTGATCGGCGAAGAGTCCTATAAGGATTTCAAAAAATACGACATCGGCGATATCCTCGCTGTGACCGGCGAAGTCTTCAAGACAAAGACCGGCGAGATTTCGATTCATGCGTCCCAGGTCACACTGCTCTCCAAGAGCCTGCAGGTCCTCCCGGAGAAATTTCACGGACTGACCAACACCGACATGCGCTACCGCCAGAGATATGTCGACCTGATCATGAATCCGGAATCCAGAGATACCTTTGTGAAACGCTCTCAGATCCTCAAAGAGATCCGCAATTTCCTGGATGCCCGGGGCTTCATGGAGGTGGAGACCCCCATGCTAGTCGCCAACGCCGGCGGCGCCGCGGCCCGACCCTTCGAGACCCATTACAATGCGCTGGATGAAGACGTGAAGCTGCGCATTTCCCTGGAACTGTATCTGAAGCGCCTCATCGTCGGCGGCCTGGAGCGGGTCTATGAGATCGGCCGTGTGTTCCGCAACGAAGGCGTGGATACCCGTCACAATCCGGAATTCACGCTGATGGAGCTGTATCAGGCCTACACCGATTATGAAGGAATGATGGAACTGACCGAGAGTATGTTCCGCTATCTGGCGGAGAAGGTCTGCGGCAGCGCCGTCATCCAATACAATGACACCGTCATTGACATGAGCAAGCCTTTCGCCCGCGTGACCATGATCGACGCCGTCAAAGAGTATTCCGGCGTGGACTTTAACCAAGTCACCAGCGACGAGGAGGCCAAGCGCCTGGCCGATGAGCATCATATCGAATACGAGGCGAGTCGGGGGTGGGGTGGGGGGGCGGCGGTCGTCGGCGTGGCGGGGGGGCCAGGGATACGGCGCCCGCGACCGAGCGGGGG
>JAJQDL010000081.1:0-898 GCA_021202235.1 Lachnospiraceae bacterium | reverse complement strand
ACCTCACCAGCGACGATGACTCCAAGCGCCGGGCCGATGAGAATCATAGCGAATACGATGCCAGTCACAAAAAGGTTGACATCATCAACCTCTTCTTCGAGGAGTTCTGCGAAGACAAAATGATCCAGCCCACCTTCGTCTGCGATCATCCCGTCGAGGTATCTCCTCTCACCAAGAAGAAGCCTGACAATCCCGATCTGGTAGAGCGTTTCGAGCTCTACATCTATGGCCGGGAAATGTGCAACGCCTACTCCGAGCTCAACGACCCAATCGACCAACGGGAACGCTTCGCGGCACAGGAAGAAGCCATCGCCGCCGGAGACGAGGAGGCCAATCACACTGACGAGGACTTCCTCAACGCCCTCGAAATCGGCATGCCGCCGACAGGTGGAATTGGTTACGGGATTGATCGGCTGGTGATGCTGCTGACGGATGCACAGGCGATTCGGGATGTGTTGCTGTTCCCGACAATGAAAACCATTGAGAAATGAAGCCATTCTAAACGCCTTATTTCCGGGGGATTTTGCGATTGAGAAAAAAATCCCGTGAGAAATGAGAAAAATTTGAGAAAATTAACCCGCGATATCAAAAATTAACTGTATTGTATTTCGGCTTTCTCCTCTGGTGCAAACGTAAAGGGTTGTTATCTTCGGATAGCAGCCTTTTTTGTAGAAAGAAAAGCAGCCCCGTAAGGCTGCTCTGGTGTTACCACGACATATAAAGCGCATCCAGCTGTGACACGATCCGGGCAATATTCTGTTTCTCGCTTTCTGACAGCTTGTTTTTCTCCATGTACAGCTGCATCATGTCCTGGATTGTGTCAATCTCCCGGCGTGACTCAATAACGATTTTGTCCCGATCCAGTCTCATAAGCCAGTATCTCCTTTCAGTTTGCTCC
>JAJQDL010000141.1:15176-15395 GCA_021202235.1 Lachnospiraceae bacterium | reverse complement strand
CCTTGTAGCCTCTCCCGCCCGTGCTGCTGCTATTGCATCATGCCCAGCCCCCCGGCGGTCAGGTCGGCGATGCAGCGCTGCTTCCATTTCTCATGGAGCGCGTTGACGGAGCCGGGCTCCTTCTCGTAGGGACGGGTCCGGTAGACGACCCGCATCAGTACGTCACCGTAAATGACGGCCTGCATGGCCCGCAGAACCATCGTGAGACTGTAGGTGAAA
>JAJQDL010000141.1:5104-15166 GCA_021202235.1 Lachnospiraceae bacterium | reverse complement strand
CCGCACCCTCTCGACCCGGGCCGTGACCCCTGAGTTCGGCTCCAGGCCGGTGCCGCTCAGGGCCAGGACCGGAAAATAGCCCAGCCCCTTCTTCTCCAGCGCCCGGCGGATGAAGCCCACGTAGTTGGAGGCGCGGCAGCCGCCGCCGGTCTGCGTCATGATCACGGCGATCTTATGTGTGTCGTATTTGCCGGAGAGGATGGCGTCCATGACCTGTCCCACGACAATCAGCGAGGGGAAGCAGGCGTCATTGTTTACGTATTTCAGGCCGGTGTCGATGGCCGTGCGGTTATCGTTCTGCAGCACCTCGATGTTGTAGCCGTATTTGTTGAGGGTCGGCTGCAGCAGATCGAAATGGATGGGTGACATCTGCGGGCAGAGAATCGTATAGTTCTCCTCCCGCATCTCCTTCGTGAATTCGGCCCGGTGGTAGGCGGAGCTGTGAAGCTCGCGCTCGACCGGATTCTCATCGCGGATGCGCAGGGCGGAGATCAGGGAGCGGACGCGGATACGGGCGGCGCCCAGCGTGTTTCCCTCGTCGATCTACAGCACCGTATAGATCTTGCCGGAACCGGTGAGGATCTCGTTGACCTGGTCCGTGGTCACGGCGTCCAGACCGCAGCCGAAGGAATTCAGCTGGATCAGGTCCAGATCGGCGGTGGTCTTCACATACTCGGCGGCCCGGTACAGGCGGGAGTGGTACATCCACTGATCCGTGGCCCGCAGGGGCACATCCGGCTGCGCCAGGTGGGCAACAGAATCCTCCGTCAGCACGGCGAGGCCGTAGGAGTTGATCATATCCGGAATGCCGTGGTGGATCTCCGGATCCACATGGTAGGGGCGGCCGGCCAGCACGATGCCGTGGCGGTGATTCTCCCGCATCCAGGCAATGGCGGCTTCCCCCTGCTTCTGTACGTCCTCCTTGGCGGCGAGGAGCTCCTCCCAGGCCAGGTGACTGGCCTCCCGCACCTCATTCGCGGGAATCTGATAGTGCTCTTTGAAAACGTCCACCAGGCGGTCCGTCACTGTCTTCTCACTGGTCAGTGCCAGGAAGGGACGCAGGAAGGTGATCGATTCGTCATTGATTTCTTCGATGTTGTTCTTAATGTTCTCCGGATAGGTGACGACGATCGGGCAGTTGTAATGGTTTTGTGCCTTTTCATTCTCTACCCGTTCGTAGTACACGCAGGGATAGAAAATGTTTTTGATCCCCTGGTTCAGAAGCCATTGCACATGGCCGTGCGCCAGCTTGGCCGGATAGCACTCTGACTCGCTGGGGATGGATTCGATACCCAGCTCATATACCTTGCGGCTCGAAGCGGGCGAAAGGATCACCCGGAAGCCCAGCCTGCGGAAGAAGGTGGCCCAGAAGGGGAAATTTTCGTACATATTGAGAACCCGCGGGATGCCCATGACGCCCCGGGGCGCTTCCTCTTCCTTTAACGGTTCATAGCCGAAGATGCGGTCGTATTTGTACTGGAACAGGTTGGGGACCTTCTCCGAGGCCTTCTCCTGGCCCAGTCCCTTCTCGCAGCGGTTGCCGGTGATGTAGCGGCGGCCGCCGGGGAATTTATTGATGGTCAGCAGGCAGTTGTTGGTGCAGCCGCGGCAGTGGGTCAGCGAGGAGCTGTACTGCAGGGAGAGAATCTCATCCAGCGGCAGCATGGTTGTCGCCTGTCCCTTGCAGCGCTCCCGGGCGATGAGAGCAGCGCCGAAGGCGCCCATGATCCCGGCGATGTCCGGGCGGACGGCCTCGCAGCCGGAAATGCGCTCGAAGCTGCGCAGCACGGCGTCATTGTAGAAGGTGCCTCCCTGCACCACCACATGCTCGCCGAGGTCCTTCGGATCGGTGATCTTGATGACCTTGAACAGGGCGTTCTTGATGACCGAGTAGGCCAGCCCGGCGGAGATATCCGACACCGGAGCGCCCTCCTTCTGAGCCTGCTTGACGTTGGAATTCATGAAGACCGTGCAGCGGGTGCCGAGGTCGATGGGATGTTCCGCGAACAAAGCTTCGCGGGCGAAATCTGCCACCTTGTAGTCCAGGGAGTTGGCGAAGGTCTCGATGAAGGAGCCGCAGCCGGAGGAACAGGCCTCGTTGAGCAGGATCGTGTCGATGGTCTTATCCTTGATCTTGATACATTTCATGTCCTGGCCGCCGATATCCAGGATGCAGTCCACCTCCGGGTCGAAGAAGGCGGCGGCGTAGTAGTGGGAGACTGTTTCCACTTCGCCCTCATCCAGCATCAGCGCGGACTTGAGCAGCGCTTCGCCGTAGCCTGTCGAGCAGGAATAGGCGATGCGGGCATCCGGCGGCAGCAGCTCCTTGACCTCCCGCATGGCGGTGATGGTGGTGGCCAGAGGGCTGCCGTTGTTGTTGCTGTAGAAGGAATAGAGCAGGGTGCCGTCCTCTCCCACCAGGGCGATCTTGGTGGTCGTGGAACCGGCATCGATGCCCAGATAGCAGTCGCCGTGATACTCGGCCAGATTCCCTTTCTTTACCGTGTGTACAGCGTGGCGTGCCGAGAAAGCATCATACTCCGCCTGGTCGCGGAACAGAGGCTCCAGCCGCTTGATCTCGAAATCCATCTGGATCCCGTAGGTCAGGCGGTCAATCAGCTCGTCGATACCGATGGAGGACTCCTCCTTGCTGTTCATGGCGGAGCCGATGGCCGCGAAGAGGTGCGAGTGATCCGGCGCGTAGATCTGCTCGTCGGTCAGCTTCAGCGTGCGGATGAAGGCGGCACGCAGCTCGGGCAGGAAATGGAGCGGTCCGCCCAGGAAGGCGACATTGCCGCGGATGGGTTTGCCGCAGGCCAGACCGCTGATGGTCTGGTTCACCACCGCCTGGAAAATAGAGGCAGCCAGATCCTCTCTGGTAGCCCCCTCGTTGATCAGCGGCTGGATATCGCTCTTGGCGAAGACGCCGCAGCGGGCCGCGATGGGATAGATCGCCTTGTAATTTTTTGCGTATTCATTCAGGCCGGCGGCATCCGTCTGCAGCAGGGACGCCATCTGGTCGATGAAGGAACCGGTGCCTCCGGCACAGATGCCGTTCATCCGCTGGTCCACGCCGCCGGTGAAATAGATGATCTTCGCGTCCTCACCGCCTAGCTCGATGGCCACGTCGGTTTGCGGCGCGTAACAGGTCAGGGCGGTGGCCACGGAGACTACCTCCTGTACGAAGGGCACGCCCAGATGCTTCGCCAGAGTCAGACCGCCGCTCCCGGTGATCATGGGATGCAGCGTCACCGGGCCGACAACCCTGCGGGCGTCCCGGATCAGGTCGGCCAGTGTCTCCTGAATGTGCGCCAGATGTCTCTTATAATCGGAATAGAGTATCTCCTGATTCTCGTCCAGCACAGCGATCTTGACTGTGGTGGAACCGATGTCGATACCCAGACTGTAGTATGTATGCAAGATCCTTACCTCCGGTCATGTATCATGATAAACGATCTTCTGTCGTTTGCGACCGCGCCGGTCACTGCTGTGCAAGCCTGTGCTTTTAGTGCGATCGAGTATATTTAATAAGTAGAAAGGGGATTTGAAAGGACGCAAAAAGCGACTTTATTCTAAATCACTATATGTTATACTTACTTTCTCAAAAAAATACAAGTGAAATGTGTGTAAAGAAGAGATTAAAATTTGCGGAAAGAGGATATGGCATGAATCCGTGGTTCCGGGCTGCAAAATACCTCTTGTCACCCGTTTCATAGTATAGACAGAAACTTTATGAGGTGGGACGAAAATATTCACAGATTTGTGTAATTTATGTGAAGACTTGAGTTGAAAAGAGTATTTTTATGTAGTAAAATGCTATAAGAAGTGAGCCTGAAAACAATGAAACAGGAAAGCACAGACGTAAAAGGGAGGTGAATCGAGGAGCGTACAGAAACCCGATGACGAGGCCTGACCGGAAGGGACGGGCTCCTGCTTTAGGAGGAACGAATATGAAACTTAAGAAAAGGCGAGACGGGGGGGGGTATGCAGGCTCCTGTCGTGGCTGCTGGCACTGGTACTGTGTGCCTCCATGCTGTCTGTACCTGCCTATGCATCAGAGGTCGATGACTCTGGCGTTGTCGTCGAAGAAGTGACCGACGAGGCAGCTGATGAGACGGCGGAAGAAGACGATGAGACCGTCGCTGCGGAAGAGAGTACCGATGAAACGGTCGATACGGAAGAAAGCGCGGACGAGACGATCGCGGAGGAAGAGAGCACCGATGAGACGGATGGTACGGAAGAAGGTACTGATGAGACCGTCGTCACGGAAGAGGTGACCGAGGAGGTGACCGTCACTCTCGCAGCAGCCGCTGCCGCGGAGGAAGAGACTGATTCGACCACCACCACGGAGACGGGCCAGTTTGTCATTATGTCTACGACGGATGTGCATGGCAAGATCTGGGACACCAATCTGCTCAATGACACCAGCGTGAACAACAGCCTGCTGAATGTCTCCACGGCTGTCAGCGAGTATCGGGATGAATACGGCGAGGAGAATGTGATTCTGCTCGATGCCGGTGATCTGTACCAGGGGACACCTGTCTCCACCTATCAGATCTCTCTGTATACCCAGTATCTGAACGGCGTAACGACGAACTGGGATGACATGTATCTGATCAACCCCACCGCCATGTCCATGGCGTATATCGGATACGATGCGCTGATCCTGGGCAACCATGAGTTTAACTACTCCTGGGACACCATGAGCGACATTTACGAGTACCTGGAGGGACAGGACATTCCGATCATCGTTGCCAACCTCTACTATGAGTCGACCGGCGAGCGGGTGTTTGAACCCTATCTGCTCAAGACTGTCGAAGTGGGCGGCGAGGAGGTCACCATCGGGATCATCGGTCTGGAGAATACCGACTGCACCCGCTGGGATGTTGAGGACAACTATCCCGGCATGATTTTCTCTGCCCCGGACAATCCTGATCTTGATCTGGCTGTTGAGGTACAGAGTGTGCAGGACGAGTGGGCGGAGGCCGGTATCGATCCCGACTTCGTCATCGTCTGCTACCACGGCGCCCTGGGCGACGGCGGCGAGACCGTGACCTATGCCGAGACGACCGAGAACCAGGTGTTACATATTATCCAGAA
Source organism: Lachnospiraceae bacterium (assembly GCA_021202235.1). GTDB lineage: Bacteria > Bacillota > Clostridia > Lachnospirales > Lachnospiraceae > UBA3305. The sequence continues at coordinate 10,066 of JAJQDL010000141.1, read as the reverse complement.
CACCACCGGCGTCGATATGGTCATCTCCGGGCATGACCACTCCACCTCCTACTCCAACAACAGCTATCAGAATGCGGACGGAGAGGATGTGCTGGTCGTCAACGGCGGCGGCACGACTCTGACCGCTTCTGTCTGGAATGTGACCGTGGATACTGCGACCGGCGAGACCTCGGTTTCTGTGGACGATGCCACTGGCATTGATATCTCCGATGATGAAGAGACCGCGGATGAGACCGAAACGGAAACTACCATTACCATCGAGAAGGAGTCCAGCGAGAACCTGACTCTGAGCAATTATGCCAAGGATACGACGCTGCAGGCCATGGTAGAGCCCTATGCTACAGGCGCGGAGGAGTATGTCAATACCTCCGTCGGCATGATTCTGGACTGGGACGGTATTGCCAATACAAACAACAGCTACTATCTGCAGCAGACGGATACAGTGGATCTGATCAACCGTGCTCAGATCGCCGAGGGCGGCGAAGGACTGAACGCCAAGTACAGTTCCGTGGATAAGCTAAACGAGAAGCTGCAGGAGATGTACGGCTCTGACACGACCAAGCAGTTCACCGAGGATGACCTGGTGGATGGCGAGCTGGTGGTGGATCTGTCCAGCACCTCGATTGTCACTACGACCACTCCTTCTGCCGGCAACAGTGAGCTGAGCATGAAGGATATCTATGGCTTCTACAAATACGACAACTCTCTGTATCTCCTGGCTCTGACCGGTTCGGAAATCAAGGATCTGCTGGAGTACAACGCCTCGGAGCGGATCGTCGTCTCCTTCAAGGACGGCGAGGCCGTGTTCTCTGATACCGGCGACTACAATGCCAACTACACCTTCCCCGTCTTCTATGGTCTGAACTACACCATCGACATGGCGCAGGAGGAGGGTGAGCGTGTCATCATCGAGGGCTTCTCCAACGGGAAGGAATTCAGTGAGGACGGCCTGTATGTTGTCGCCATCAACAACTATCACCTGGGCAACAGCTACAATGACTGCCTGGGGCTGTACAGCACATCCGATGCCATCTGGTCACAGACTGACGACCTGGGCGGCGGCTATGTACAGGATCTGATCGCCGAGTATGTCGGCGAGCTGACCGAAACATACGGCGGTGTTTACAGTACCTCCGAGGCGGCGAAAAACGACGAAAATGTCTGCACCTGGTCCATCACCTACAACGGTGAGATACCGACCGAGACCACTGTTTCTGACAGCACTACCTATGTGGGTACGCTGACGACGACACTGTCTGACGGCGATCAGGTCATGATCTATAATGTATATAATGACTATGCCATCAGCAGCAGTTATTACAGCGAGAGTACGCCTACCCTGGCTGTGACCTCCGGCACGGTCATTGACTCCAATGTCTATGTGGAGAGTGGGGCCGCTATCTTTACCGTGGGTGTTACCGACGAGGGCTATTACACCTTCCTGACGGATGACGGTTATCTGACCTCCAATGCCACAGGCAGCGGTCTGGGCTATACTGAGGAGGCCACAGACTACAGCCTGTGGGAGCTTGTAGAGATCTCGGAGGGGGTCTATTCTGTCAAGAACGTCAACGCGATCTATGGCGGCTACAGCGCTCAGTATCTGGAATACTATTACGGTAAATTTACTACCTATGGCGGCGGTGCTTCCGGCGGCAATGCTTTTGAAACCAGCTTCTACACCGTTCAGACCTCCGGCACCTATGTTGATCCGACGAATCTGGCTGACGGCGACAATCTGCTGATCTACTATCCCAATGGCGAAACCGTCATCGGAGAGTACAGCAGCACTAAGTTCTCGGCAGTGAGTGCGGAGCTGGTTGCGACGGAGAGCGGCGGCAGCGTAGTGGTTCCCGAGGACGGCGCTGTGGTATTCACCGTGGGCATCACGGAGGACGGCTATTATACCTTCTCCACCAGCGAAGGATATCTGTATACGACCGCCAGGAACTCCATCGGACTCACAGAGGACTTCAGCGATTACTGCTGCTGGACGATCTCCGAGGCCACGGATGGCTACAATGTGGAAAATGTGGGTGTTTCGGGTGTGTATCTGGAGTATTACTATGGATTCACCACCTATACCTCCAGCTATGCCAGCACCAGCAACGCCTATATCTTCAATTTCTATAAGGTGGGCGCGGTCAGCTCCTCTGCTGAGGAAGAAGAGCTGGAGGGCTATACCCTGAAGATTTTTGAGACGACCGACGTTCACGGCTACCTGGTGGACACCTCCTCCGGAGACAGCTCCACCTATCAGTATCGTCTGGCCTATATCGCCGACGATGTGGACGATGCCCGCGATGTGTATGATGTGGACGACGTTCTTCTCGTGGATACCGGCGACATCTATCAGGGCAACGTGATCTCCAACCTGCAGGATGGTCAGCCCATGACGGCCGCCTATGACCTGATGGAGTATGATGTGGTCTCGATCGGCAACCACGAATTCGACTGGGGCTATGAGGTAGTCATCGACGAGGACGGCACCATGAGCTCCTACTCCGTGGGAGATTACGAGGGCGACAGCGAGATTCCCGTTATTGCCTCCAACCTTTATCAGGACGGGGACAAGATCACCTTTGCGGATGACTATATCATCCTGGAAAAATCGGCGGTAGATGAAGATGGCAATGTCATTACCGTCAAGATCGGCATCATCGGCTGGGTCGCCAGCTATGCCACGGATATCATGTATGCGCAGTTCACCGGACGCGGATTCACCGTGGATCTGGATTATGATGCGCTGGAAGATCTGGCTGTGGAGCTGGAGACCGAGAAGGGCTGTGATGCCACGATCCTCCTGGCTCATGCGGATGCCGCCGGTACCGCTTCCGGTCTGAACAGCGGCACGGTGATCGATCTGGTCTGCGGCGGTCATACTCATTCGGCTCAGACCGGCACGGTCAATGGCGTGACCTATATGGAGGCCGCTAACCAGGCTGCCAACTACTGCTATGCCGAGCTGGTCTTTGAAACCGATGAAAACGACAATATCACCAACGTGGGCGTTTCCACGAAGAAGATCGTCTCCGTGACCGGAGATACCAGCAAGCTGTATGATACCGAGGACAACGAGGATGAGCTGGATCAGGAGATCGTGGCTCTGTCCCAGGCGGCTGTGGAGAATGTTTCCGACGTGCTCAATGAGACGCTGGGCTATATCACCACCAGTGCTCTCAAGACGGCTATCGGCAGCAACAGCATGTCCTCCACTGCAGGAAACTGGATGACTTCTCTCATGGCCCGCTCTGTGGGCGCGGATGTGGCCTTCACCAACAACGGCGGCATCCGGACAACCTATGAGGTGGACGAGGAGACCGGTTACCGGTATATCTCCGCGGGAGACATTTACACGATCTCCCCGTTCTGCAATGCGATCTATGCCTATGAGATCACCTATGCGGATCTGCTGGAGATTCTGGAGTACAGCCTGGACGGCGGTTCGGCGCTGGGGCTGCGCATGTCCGGCATCGACTGCTATTACACCGGCAAGACGGTGAACGCACTGGTTACTTCGGACGGAACTCTGATCTATCAGGACGGTGAGTGGGTTGACGACTGGGCCGCGCAGACGCTGGTTGTGGCGACCAACGAGTATGTGGCGACCTCCGATACGCCTTTCGCGGACTGGAATGACACCGACCAGCTGCTGAGCAAGGACACCATTGATAATGAAGGAGCTATTGCAGCTTTGAAGGCAGAGGCGGAAGTGAGCGGCGGCTACCTGTATGTGGATCCCAACGCACATATGATCGTGGGAACCTATACGGCGGAGACGCATACGCACGAGTACACGGAGGTCACTTTCGAGCCCACCTGCACAGAGCAGGGCTACACGATTCATATCTGTGAAAGCTGCGGCGATTACTATTATACAGATTACACAGATGCCACCGGGCATACCTATGTGGACGGCGTCTGCACCATTTGCGGAGAAACGGAGCCTGCGGAGGAGCCTGAGACCGAAAATGTCATCACCGGCACCGCCAGCTACAAGAAGACCTACGGCGACGCAGACTTTACATTGGATGTGACAGCGGCGGGAACGCTCAGCTATAAGAGTCTGGATGAGTCCGTGGTGACTGTGTCCGAGGCGGGTGTGGTGAGTATTCAGGGCGTCGGAACTACGTATATCGTGGTCAACGCGGCGGCGACTTCCACCGCGGATGCGGCTGAGCCCTTCGTGGTGGCTGTGACCGTGAGCAAGGCGGAGCAGACCATCACCGGCACCACCAGCTACACGAAGACCTACGGCGATGACGACTTTACGCTGGATGTGACAGCGGAAGGAACCATTAGCTACCTGAGCAGCGACCACAATGTGGTGGTTGTTTCGGATGAGGGTGTCGTGACGATCAAGGGGACCGGCACTGCGGTGATCACCGCGATTGCGTCCTCTACCGATACGTTGAAGGGAACGGCGCTGAAGATTACCGTGACTGTCAACGCGGCAGAGAAGCCGGCAGTGGGAGATACCTATACCCAGGGAATCCTGCAGTATAAGGTGACGGGAAGTAACATCGCCAAGGTGGTGAAGCTTCTTGACAAGACGGTTTCTTCTGTGACGATCCCGGATACCATTACGATCAATGGATATACCTATAAGGTGACCAGTATCAAGTCCGGCACCTTCGCGAATGTAACATCCCTGAAGAGTGTGACGATCGGCGGCAATGTGAAGGTGATCGGCAAGAAGGCGTTCTACGGCTGCACAGGCCTGACAACGATCGCGATCCCTGACAGCGTGACAAGCATCTATGCCAGTGCGTTTGAAAAGTGCACATCCCTGAAGACGGTAACCGGCTGTGCCTCCCTGAAGGAGATTCAGCCCCGGGCATTCTACGGCTGCACGGCTCTGAAGACGGTGGAAGGCTGCAAGAAAGTGACCTACATCGGCGAGAGAGCGTTCTGCCGCTGCACGAGTCTGACGACGATCGGAAGCACGAGCGGCGTGGTGAC
>JAJQDL010000141.1:0-5004 GCA_021202235.1 Lachnospiraceae bacterium | reverse complement strand
TTCTGCCGCTGCACGAGTCTGACGACGATCGGAAGCACGAGCGGCGTGGTGACGCTGGCGAGCGTGGAGTCGATCGGAACCCGTGCGTTCTATGGCTGCACATCCCTGAAGAAGGTGAACCTGTCCTCGACCGAGCTGACGAGCATCGGCACAGGGGCGTTCCAGGGCTGCAGTAAGCTGACCAGCTTCACGAGCAAATCAGAGGAGCTGAAGAGCATCGGCGAGAAGGCCTTCTATAAAGACAGTAAGCTGGCGACAGTGACTCTGTATACTTCGAAGCTGACGAAGAACCGGGTCAAGGCGAATGCTTTCAAGGGAATTGCAGGCACCTGCACGTTTAAGGTGCCTTCAAAGAAGGTATCCTCCTACAAGACGATCTTCCAGGCCGCCGGAGCGGGCAAGAAGATCAGCGTGAAGGCGAAATAGACAATATAACAAATATGGTTCGCGCATGAGAGTGCGCGAAACCAGAGCTACGGGGCTGTTCGCCATCCGGGAGGCCGGGGGGCGGATGGCCCCGCTTTGTCAGTGGTGTACATGTCAGAAGACAGGATTTGCGGAACGCGGAGAAAACGGTTGTCTGGCAGAAAATTTCAGAAAAAGAGTTTCCCGGGTTTGACAAACAGAGAAAACATCCCTATAATGAGGAACCAGAGAAACGAGACTGTGAAACATGGAGAAAAGCCCGCCGGGGGAAATGGGCGTATTTTGTGGATTCCGTGATCCGGAAGCCAGAAGGGAATGTTCTTCGTATGAGTTGGATTGACAAGCTGGAGCGGAGGTTCGGGCGGTATGCCGTGAACAACCTGATGCTCTATCTGATCATCTGTTACGCGGTGGGGTATCTGATCTATATAACCAACCCCAGTTTTTATTACAACTGGCTGTGCCTGGACGCCAGTGCGATTCTTCACGGTCAGATCTGGAGAATCGTGACCTATCTGGTGGCTCCGCCCAGCTATAATCTGATCTGGCTGGTCCTGCTCAGTGTGATCTATTACTCTCTGGGCCGCAGTCTGGAACAGCTGTGGGGGACGTTCCGCTTTAATCTGTATATTATCATCGGTGTCCTGGCAAATGTCCTGGCGGCGCTGATCATCTATCTGGTCTGGGGGCAGATTTATATCCTGGATGCCGGCAATCTGTACATGACGATGCTGCTGGCTTTCGCGGCCACGATGCCCGATATGCAGTTCTATCTGTATTTTGTGATTCCCATCAAGGCAAAGTGGCTGGGAATCTTTTATGCAGCGTATATCGCGCTGGAGTTTTTTGCCTCCAATGGTCCTGGCCGGGTGAGTATCGTGATGTCTCTGCTGAACTTTCTGTTGTTCTTCTTTGAAGCCAGAAAGCCGGTGGATTCGGTGCATCAGGCAAAACGTCGCCGGGATTACACGAAGAAGATGCGGGCGGGAGCCGGGAGACCGGGTGCGCCGCGTCACCGCTGCGCCGTCTGCGGGCGGACAGAACAGGACGATCCGAATCTGGAATTCCGTTTCTGCTCCAAGTGCGCGGGCAATTATGAGTACTGTCAGGATCACCTGTACACCCATGTCCATGTGACGCAGGACAGCCGGAGTGGCAACAGATGATACGAAAAGAGAACCTGTAAGAGAGGAAAATATGATGGAAAAGAGACCCTTTGTAACCAAAGAACAGCTGGATGAGATCGTGAAGGAATTTCCCACGCCCTTTCACCTTTATGATGAAAAGGGCATCCGTGAGAATGCCCGGCGTGTGAAGCAGGCATTTTCCTGGAATCAGGGGTTCAAAGAGTATTTTGCGGTGAAGGCGACGCCCAATCCCTTCATCCTGAAGCTGCTCCATGAGGAGGGCTGCGGCTGTGACTGCTCCTCTCTGACAGAGCTGATGCTTTCGGAGGCCTGCGGGATCACGGGGAGTGAGATCATGTTCTCCTCCAACGCGACGCCGGCCAATGAGTATATCAAGGCCCGGGAGCTGGGAGCGATCATCAATCTGGATGACATCACCCACATTGATTTCCTGGAGAAGACCTGCGGAATCCCGGAGACGATCAGTTGCCGGTACAATCCCGGCGGCGTATTTAAAATGAGCAACGGTATCATGGACAACCCCGGAGATGCCAAGTACGGCTTTACGGCGGAGCAGATGTTCGAGGGCTTCCGGATGCTGAAAGAGAAGGGCGCGAAGCATTTCGGCATTCATGCGTTTCTGGCCAGCAATACGGTCACCAATGAATATTATCCGGCGCTGGCGAAGGTGCTCTTTGAGCTGGCAGTGGAGCTGAAGGAGAAGACGGGAGCGGATATCCGCTTTATCAATCTGTCCGGCGGCGTGGGGATTCCCTACCGCCCCGACCAGGAGCCCAACGATATCCTGGCAATCGGCGAGGGAGTTCGTCAGGTGTATGAAGAGGTTCTTGTCCCGGCCGGTATGGGCGATGTGGCGATCTATACGGAGATGGGCCGCTTCATGCTGGGACCGTATGGCGGACTGGTCACTACGGCTGTGCACCAGAAGCATACGTATAAAGAATATATCGGCTGCGATGCCTGCGCCGCGGATCTGATGCGTCCGGCGATCTATGACGCCTATCATCACATCACGGTCATGGGCAAGGAAGACGCGCCCTGCGATCATGTGTACGATATTACCGGTTCACTGTGCGAGAACAGCGATAAGTTCGCGAAGGATCGGGCTCTCCCGGAGATTGAGGTGGGAGATCTGCTCTTCATCCACGATGCCGGGGCACATGGCCACGCGATGGGTTATAATTACAATGGCAAGCTGCGTCATGCCGAGATTCTCCTGCGGGAGGATGGGACAGCGCAGATGATCCGCCGGTCGGAGACACCGCGGGATCTGTTTGCCACCTTCGATTTCTGTGATATTCTGAAGGACATGAAGTACGGGGATGAAGGGTGACCTTTGAACCCTGATATTTGCAAAATAGAATTTCATGCGTTAAGTGTTCTGCGGATGGGGAGTTGCCGCGGAAACGAAAAGTCTGACTTGCGGTATGGAGTTCGCACCCGTTGCAACATATAGATGATATACATCTCGATTGTGAAGGGATTGATGCGGGCGGAAGCGCTCTGCCGCAGAGGGGCAGGGTGCGCTTGCAGGGAGGAACAGAGTGTTCCCTCTTCACGATCGGGATTTTTTATGCGCAGCGGACAGGGGCTCGCCCCTTATCCGATTATTATTGATTCGATTATCTTACAAGGAGGCTGTGATGGATCAGGAAAAAATCAGGGAGGCGGTCCGCCTGCTGCTGGAGGGCATCGGAGAAGATCCTGACCGGGAGGGATTGCTGGAGACGCCGGACCGGATCGCACGGATGTGTGAACAGATTTATGGGGGACTGGCGCAGGATCCGGCCGAGCATTTGGACAAACAGTTTCACGCGGTGAACAACCAGATGGTTCTGGAAAAGGATATTACGTTTTATTCTATGTGCGAGCATCATTTGCTGCCTTTTTACGGAAAGGCACATGTGGCCTACATCCCGGATGAACGGGTGGCGGGGCTCAGCAAACTGGCGCGGACCGTCGAGGTCTTCGCCCGACGCCCGCAGATCCAGGAGAATATGACTGCGCAGATTGCGAACGCACTGGAGGAGCACCTGAAGCCGAAGGGTGTCATGGTCATGGTGGAGGCGGAGCATCTGTGCATGACGATGCGCGGTGTGCAGAAGCCCGGAAGCAAGACAGTGACCTCCGTGGTGCGCGGAGCCTTCGCGGAGGATCCTTCCCTGCAGCAGATGTTCCTGCAGATGGTGAAGGGGTGAAGCGGTTGTGGAGCGTGTGAACAGCATCTGGCGACATCCTCTGTATCAGGAGGCTTTTACTGCCTTGCAGGAGGCGGAGCGGGATCGGGTATTCTGTCGGCATACGCTCCCGCATTTTCTGGATGTGGCGCGGCTCATGCAGATCGAGAGTCTGGAGACAGGGACAGAGCTTCCCCGGGAAATGATCTACGGGGCGGCGCTGCTTCATGACATCGGCCGCGCGGAAGAGCTGACGGAAGGAACGCCTCATCATCTGGCGGGTGCACGCCTGGCAGAGAGACTTCTGCCGGAATGCGGGTATACGGCGGCGGAGACGGCCCGTATTCGGGAGGCGATTCTCTGCCATCGGACGGAGGCGAAGGAGAATGCGGATCCGCTGGCGGTGCTTCTGCGGAGGGCGGATAAGGCATCCAGGAATTGTTTCGCCTGCCTGGCAGCGGAAGACTGTTATTCGCCTGAGCAGATGAGGATTCCTGAAATACGGCGCTGAGGCGCCGTTTTTCGCACAAAAATGTCCCGGAAATGGCCGCCGCGAATGACAAAGAAGGATGATCCGGCAGACGAAAACCTGAGAACGAACGGGACGGAGGATGTGTAATGAAAATCGGCAATCGGAACTTTGACACAGAGCATACATGCTCGATCATGGGGATACTGAATGTGACCCCGGATTCCTTCTCTGATGGAGGAAGATTTGACAAGCTGGATGCGGCGCTTTTTCATGCGGAGGAAATGGTGAAACAAGGGGCCGATATCGTCGATGTGGGGGGCGAATCCACGCGGCCGGGTCATACGGTCATTTCGGATGCGGAGGAGATTGAGCGGGTAGCCCCTGTCATCGAGGGCATCAAGAGCCGCCTGGATATCCCGGTCTCCATCGATACCTACAAGGGCGCCGTGGCGGAGGCAGCGCTGCAGGCGGGGGCCGATCTGGTGAATGATGTCTGGGGATTCAAGCATGATCCCCGGGTGGCAGAGCTGACAGCCCGCTATGGCGCGGCCTGCTGTCTCATGCACAACCGGCATGAGGCGGTTTATGAGGATTTTTTGCCGGATGTGCTGCGTGATCTGGAGGATTCTGTCGCTATTGCCCGGCGGGCCGGGGTGACGGATGAGAAGATTATCGTCGATCCCGGAGTGGGGTTCGGCAAGACCTATGAGATGAATCTGGAGATCATTCATCATGTGGAACTGTTGAAAAAACTGGGTTTCCCGGTGCTGCTGGCGACCTC
>JAJQDL010000078.1 GCA_021202235.1 Lachnospiraceae bacterium | reverse complement strand
AATGTTGTTAGGATTGCGAGAGTGCAAAGCACGGAGCAATCCGTAGTGTCATACCTATTGACGTTTGAATCTTACTATCGAACGGGATGAGTAGAAGGAGCGGTAGTACAAAATGAAGACGACAAAGATATTTTCCTGGCCGCTGATGAAGCAGAGCATCAGCGCCAATAAGGTTCTGGCGATTGCCTGCACGATTGTTCTCTGCCTGATGACGGTCGTCACGACCTTCGCGGGAAATCTGATCGGATCCACGTCGGATTCTGCCGATTATACCGACGCGCAGACGGATTTTTACAGCTATCTGTATGTGCTGGCGTCGTATAATGAGATGGCAGGGACAGAGCTGAGCTATGAAGACTTTTCCAAGGCGGACGATCTGACGGCGTATGATACAGTGTTTGAGATGATGTCTGCACAGTCCGAGGATCTGGATCTGAGCAGTGAAGGCTTCGCAGAGGCTGCGGATGCACTGTCGCAGTCGGAGGTCGGACTGGACGCCTACATCGCTAATTTTGAATATGTCTATGCGCTGGGTTCAGTAGAGGGCTGCTTCTCCGGCGACGAGCTGGATGTGGAGACCATGATGACCAATATGCTGGAAATGATGGGTGTGTCCTCTGACCTGGTGGAGAATCTGAGTGAGATGGATACCTCGGCCCTGCTGAATCAGATGTATTTTACCATTATGAGTCTGCTGCCGATCCTGCTGTTCATTATCTTCGCCGGCAATGCGCTGATCGTCGATCAGGTGGATAAGGGCTCCATGGCCTACATCCTCTCAACGCCCACAAAGCGCAGCGCCGTGGCGATCACGCAGGCCATCTACATGATCGTGACTCCGTTCATCATGGTGGGATGCGCATTCCTTGTTAAACTGGCGGCCTGCAACGTCATCATCGGAGAGGTCGAGGTAGCAAAATACGCGGCGCTCTACGGCGGCCTATATCTCCTGACGGAAGCGATGGCAGGCATCTGCTATCTGGCAAGCTGCCTCTTCAACCTGAGCAAATATGCCCTGGCCCTGGGCGGCGGCCTGAATATCTGGTTTTTCATCTGTTCCCTGCTGGGAATGTTCGGCTCAGAGAATATGGTGAATACGGGAATGGGAGTCGAGGAGCTGGGAATGTTCAACCGCCTCTCGCTGGTCGGCCTCTTTGACATTGACGCCCTGGGAACCGTTGGTTCCGGCGCTGTGGATGATTCCTTCATCCCCAAGCTGATCGTGCTGGTTGTTGTGGCCGTGGTCTGCTATGTGGCGGGCGCGATTCGTTTCCAGAGAAAAGACCTGCCGTTATAAGAAAATATTTCACAATAATACTGGAAGGCCTGCACGTGAGTGCAGGCCTTTGGCGAGGTTGGTTCTGATGAAATCTACAATAACCGATACGCCCGCAGATCCTCTGGAATGCAGCGATCCATCATGGCAATAAAATCCTCCGGGCTTTCCTTCATACCGTTCCGGCACCATTTGATGGCCATTTCAATGCAGCCGCGATAAAAGAATTCGATCTCAAATTCGATTTCCTCCGAGAGCTCTTCATTATGGCTCAGCGATCTCACATAGCTGGCAAACTGCCGGCTGTTGGCCACGAAGACGGAGTGGAAGAAATCATTCTGTCCCTCAAACCGCATCAGTTCCCGGTAAAACTCCTTCTTTTCCATCATCATATACATGGAGTCCCGTGTCGCATCCTCATAGGAATAATGATTGCCGACCCGTGCAAGGATCTTCTCCAGCCCGGAACGGTAATGCCACATGGCCAGATCGTATTTGTCCGTGAAATTGTTGTAGAAGGTGCGGCAGCTCAGGCCCGCGCCCGCCGCAATCTCTCCGACTTTGATTTTCTCAAACGGTTTCTGTCGCATCAGTTCTTCCAGTGAATGAAAAAGCATTTCACGAGTCTGTTCCTTTTTTTCTACTGTCATTTCACATTTCTCCGATATTATGAATTGCATGTATTTATTGAGACTGATAAAATTATTCAATATATGTATACCATATATATATATCATAAAACAAAGAGAAAAGGAAGGTACAGCCATGCAAAAGGTCATCGAACTTGCAAATTCGATCAGCAACATTCCTCCGGACTCTCCGGAGGCGCATAAGGAGCAGGACCCGCAGGTACAGCTTCTGAACGCCATGGGCGTGACAGATGAGCTGGCAGAGGTCGCACTGCTGTATACGAGGAATCCGGAGACCATCGAGGCGGCCGCCGCGCGAAACGGCATCGATCCGGAATCCATCCGGGAAAGGGTGGTGGAGCTGGGGGAGCTCGGCGTCCTTTTCTTTGAGGACCGGGACGACGGACAGCGCTGGTACAACCGCGTGCCCTGGGCACCGGGCATCTGTGAGCACTGCCTCGTCAAACCGGAGATGCGCAATCTCCAGGTCGCGAAATATTTTGATGCGACCGGTTTTCGCAGCGGTGTGATGGGTGCGGCGAAGGCACCAACCGGAGCCGGTTTCATGCGCGTCATCCCGATCGGACGCTCGATCGATGCCCAGGCCAAAACCGCGACCTATGAGGAGCTGCAGACCTATCTCGATCAGAGCGATTATTATTCCGTGACGGTCTGCGCCTGCCGTACCTCCAAGAAGCTCATGGGCGAGCCCTGCGAGCACCAGATCGAAGACCGCTGTATTCAGATCGGCGCCGAAGCAGCGTATTATGTCAAGACCGGACGGGCCCGCCGTATCACACGCGAGGAGGCGGAGCAGATTCTGCGCGACGCTGAACGCGAGGGACTCGTGCACGAGATATTTAATAATGAAGGCGTGAATAAATCCACCTTTATCTGCAACTGCTGCGGATGTTCCTGCTCAGTGCTGCGGCGCGTGACGCTGATGCGCTGCTCCGATTACGTCCGCTCGAATTTTGTTGCCGAAGTGAATCCAGAGAACTGCGTGGCCTGCGGCGCCTGCGTGGAATCCTGCAACGCGAACGCGCTGATTCTGGGAAATACGATCACCGGGCAGAAGCCGGTCATGACAACCGAGACTCCCTACGATACGGAATGGGGTCAGGACAAATGGGATAACGAAAACTGGCGCAAGCGCACGATGGTGTCCGAGACCGGTTCAAGTCCCTGCAAATCAAAATGTCCGGCGCATATTTCCATCCAGGGATATATCAAGAAAGCTTCCCAGGGCAAATATGACGAAGCACTGCGCGTGATCAAGCGCGACAATCCCTTCCCGGCCGTCTGCGGACGCATCTGCCCGCATTCCTGTGAGACGGAATGCACGAGAAACCAGGTGGACGAGCCGCTGGCGATCGATGAGATCAAGAAATTCATCGCCGATCTCGATCTGAAGGAAGTCGATACATACGTCCCGCAGGTTTACACACATTATCAGGACAAGGTGGCCGTGATCGGCGCCGGCCCGGCCGGTCTCTCCTGCGCTTACTATCTGGGACAGGAAGGCTACCCGGTGACGGTCTTTGAGAAAAATGAGCGCCCCGGCGGCATGATGACGACCGGCATCCCGGAATTCCAGCTTGACCGCGAGGTCATCGACGCGGAGATCGAGATCATCCGCAAGCTCGGCGTGGAGATCCGCTGTGGCGTCGAAGTCGGTAAAGATGTCACGATTCAGCAGCTCCGCGACCAGGGATACAAAGCCTTCTATATCGCGATCGGCGCGCAGGCCGGACGGATGCCGGGCATCGAGGGAGAAAATGCGGACGGCGTGATCACCGGTGTTGATTTCCTGCGCGAAGTGAGCCTGAAGAAGATCACTGAGCTGAAGGGCGACTGCATCGTGATCGGGGGCGGCAATGTCGCCATCGACGTGGCCCGCAGCGCGGTGCGTGTGACCGACGGCCAGATCGATATGTACTGCCTGGAGCAGCCGGAGGAGATGCCGGCGCTGCCGAGTGAACAGGACGAGGCCAAAGCCGAGGGCGTAAGCATCCACAACGGCTGGGGGCCGAAGCGGATTCTTACCGAGAACGGAAAGGCCGTAGGCGTGGAGTTCATGCGCTGTCTCTCCGTCTTTGATGAAGAGCACCGCTTCCGCCCGACTTATGATGAGAACGATACGATCATCGTGAAGGCCGAAAATGTTCTCGCCGCCATCGGACAGAGCATCGTTCTCGGCGACCTGCTGGAGGGGACAGCCGTGGAAAACGGACGCGGAAACAGCGTGAAAGTAGCTGATATTACCTGGCAGACCGGAGATGCGGATATTTTTGCCGGCGGCGACGTGGTGACCGGCCCTAAATTTGTCATCGACGCGATCGCGGCCGGAAAACAGGGCGCCATCTCCATCCATCGCTATATTCGCGGCCGGGGTCTGACGGTGCGCCGGGAGCGCAACTTCATTCCGCTCAACAAAGCCGGTCTCGACACCGAGAGCTACGACCGGATGCCGCGGCAGAATCCGCCAAAGGTTAGCGCGGAGGAATCGCGGAAGACCTTCAAGGATCTGCGGAAGGATCTGACCGAGGAACAGATCCGCAAGGAGACCAGCCGCTGCCTCGGCTGCGGCGTGACCTACGTGGATCAGTATCAGTGCATCGGCTGCGGCGTCTGCGCGACCAAGTGCGAATTTGACGCGATCAAACTGGTCCGTAAATACGATGCGCCGTCCCTGCCCAAAAATATGATCGCCCCCACAATCGCCAAATACTCAAAGGAGCGCGAGGCGCGGATCGCTCAGAAGGCCGCCTCGAGGTAAGAACCATGCACGAAATGGGAGTTATGTTAAACATCGTCGACGAGGTCGACGAGATCGCGCGGCAGAACCAGGTTAAACGGGTCTGCCGCCTGACCCTGGAGATCGGCGATATCACCGGCGTTCTTCCGGAGTATATGGAAGCCTGCTGGCCCGCGATTCAGGAACAATATGAACTGTTCGCAGACGCGGAGCTCAAGATGATTCCTGTCAAGGCCTACGGCACCTGTCAGTCCTGCGGAAAGAACTTTGACCTCGTGGAGCATGACGGAACCTGTCCCTTTTGCAGGGCATCGAGATACCGCGTGATCTCGGGCGACGAGCTGATCATCCGGGATATCGCTGTAGAATAGGAGGCGCAGATGGAGAAAGACAGAACAATTCGAGTGATCGAAATCAAGCAGAATGTTTTTGCCAAAAATGAGATCAACGCGAATAAGATCCGCGAACAGCTGAAGGCGGAAAAGACCTTTATGATCAACCTGATGGCCTCCCCCGGCGCCGGAAAGACCAGCGTCCTCACACGTACCATCGCCCTGCTGAAGGACGAGCTGCGAATCGGCGTGATGGAGGCCGACATCGATGCGACAGTCGATGCGGAGACGATCGCGGCTGCCGGAGCGAAATCAATCCAGCTCCACACCGGCGGCATGTGTCACATGGACGCCGCCATGACCAAACAGGGGCTGGATGAGATCGGCACTGGAGACCTTGATCTCCTCTTCCTTGAAAACGTCGGCAATCTTGTCTGTCCGGCGGAGTTCGATACCGGAGCCTCCGTCAATGTGGCCATCCTGTCGGTCCCGGAAGGCGACGATAAGCCGCTCAAATATCCGCTGATGTTCCAGGTGAGCGACCTCATCCTGATCAATAAGATCGACACGAAAATACTTTTTGACTTTGACGATGAAGCGGTCGTAGAAAGGATCCATCAGCGCAATCCGAAGGCCGAGGTCATCTTCCTCTCTGCGAAGACGGGCGAGGGCTTCGAACAGTGGATTGACTGGCTGCGGCGTCATACGAAAGAGTGGAATGCGTAAGGTTTGGAGGCAGAATTGCCCACAGCCGCCGGGATCATCGCGTCCGGCAGATGTGGGCAATTTTTTGCACCCTCGTAGAAGCGCTTTCAGCCTGCGTTATTACGTGCGACACTTGTCCTGATTTGTCGCTTGATGGGCAATCCACAGCACGATATAATATTTTTGTAAAAAGTTATCATACCATCAACCAATTAAAAGGCGGATCCGCCAAAGGTCCCGCAAAAACCTCCTCACTATGAGGCCTGATAAGGAGGTCACTATGACATTACAGGAAGCAATGAGCGCACGGCATAAAGTGAGCAAATACAAAAACAAACCGTTATCCGTCGATGTTATTCGGAAACTCAACGACAGAATTGAAGCTCAGAATCAGAAACACGGTCTGAATATCCAGCTTGTTACGGAAAGCAGGGATGCAATGCCGGGGATTATCGCAGCGCTGATGTCAAAGGGTGTCCAAAATTACATCATCCTCGCAGGGCCTGATAAGCCGGGCATCGATGAGAAGCTGGGATACAGCAGTGCCGATTTGATGCTCTATGCGCAAACCCTCGGCCTGAATACCTGGTGGATCGGCGGAATGTACAGCCGCAAAAATATGAAAAAGAACTCGAATGCCGGAGATAATGCGAAGATCATCGGCATTGTTGTGGTTGGCTATGGCGAAAATCAGGGGGTTCCGCACAAATCAAAATCTGCGTCAGACATATCGTCCTACGAGGGAAATGCACCGGAATGGTTCAAAGCAGGTGTCTCTGCGGTTCTGTTAGCACCAACGGCGATGAACAAGCAGGCATTTACCATCAAGGGCAAGGGCAATCAGGTGAGAGGGCCCTGCTGCAACGGTTCCTATTCGGGGGCTGATCTGGGCATCGGCTAGGATCATTTTCAACTGGGCGCCGGCAAGGACAATTTTGAGTGGAGGTAAGCGGATTATCCTGTGAAGCTGTATAAAGCTGTTCTCTTAAATGATTCGGAGGCGAGGAAACTTGATGACAAGAATCATCCGGCGTATTCTGAAAGGACTGTGGAGGCTGTGGAATATCTTCTGGCCGATTCTCCTGATCTATGTACTGCTGGCCATCCTGCCATCGGCGTTCCACCAGCATGTCAGCGATGAATTCGCTTCTTCCTTTCAGGCGGAGGATTGTTATGGGGACAGCACAGGAAAAGAACGTATTCTCTGCATTGACGATAACGAGGAAGCCCTCCTGTGGCGGCTGCGGGTGATCGAAACCGCGCAGGAGGAGATCATTTTCTCGACCTTTGAGATGCGGGATGACAACAGCGGGCAGGATGTGATGGCCGCTCTGTATGCCGCCGCCGAGCGGGGCGTGCATGTCCGTATCCTGGTGGACGGACTGACCGGTTATTATCAGCTTCACGACAGCAGCCATTTTCAGGCGCTGGTTTCTCATGAGAATGTAGAGGCGAAGTTCTATAATCCCATTAATCTGGCCAGTCCCTGGAAGATCAGCTATCGCCTTCACGATAAATATCTCATGGCAGATGATACCGTCTATATCCTGGGCGGCCGGAATACCTATGACCTGTTTCTGGGGGATTACGCGGAGAAAGCCAACATTGACCGGGATATTCTGGTCTACGAGACGGATACCACGGCAGAGGGGACCTCTCTGGCGCAGGTGCGGGCGTATTTTGAAGAGATCTGGGAGCTGTCCTGCTGTAAGGAGTTTGTCTGTGAGGAGATCTCAGAAGAAATGCAGACGGCGGTTGCCTCTCTGGAAGAGCATTATACGTGGCTGGGGGAGACTTATCCGGAAGCCTATGAGGAGACCGACTATGCGGCAGCGACGATGGAGACAAATCAGGTGACTCTCCTCGCGAATCCCATGGAGGCGAAGAACCGGGAGCCGGAGCTCTGGACTATGTTGCAGGAGCTGATGACGGGCGCCGAGGATGTGGTCATTCAGACGCCGTATATTGTCTGCAGCCGGGACATGTATCAGGATCTGACGGAACTCTGTGAGAGCGCCGGGAGCGTCGAAATCATCACCAACGCCGTAGAGAGCGGTGCGAACCCCTTCGGCTGCACGGATTATCTCAATCAGAAAGAGAATATCCTGGAGACCGGCGTGTCTGTCTGTGAATTCCTGGGCGATGATTCCACACATGTGAAGACATTTCTTATCGATGACCGGCTCAGTGTCGTCGGCTCCTACAACCTGGATATGCGCAGCACCTATCTGGACACGGAAATGGTGCTGGCGATTGACTGCGAAGAGCTGAATGCGAACCTGCGGGCCGAAACCGATGCGTGTAAAGAACAAAGCAAGCGGAACGCCTCTGACGGTACCGTGGAGTACGGCGCGGAGTATCAGGCCGTAGAGCTGACCGCGAAGAAGAAGGCTTTTTATACGGCTTTCCGCATTTTCATCTGGCCAATCCGGTACCTTTTGTAGTATCATACCCCTGATAAGGTGGTGCTGATTTATGATCAGAGAAAAAATTGGAAGCCTGAAGGTCTGGATCTCGGAACATACATATTGTTATGCCATGCTGTATCTGGTGTTCTACGTGGTGGCGTTTTTTGTGCTGGATTTCACGATGGAACCCCGGTACATCCTGCACAGTGCGCTGGATGACCTGATTCCCTTCTGCGAATATTTTATCGTCTTTTATTTTGCCTGGTATCCGGCGTTCTTCCTGGCGCTGGTATGGTATATGCTGCGTGACAAAGAGGAGTTTCAGCAGCTGTGGTTTATCATGTTTACCGGGATGACGTTCTCTCTGCTCTGCTATGTGCTGTTCCCGAATGGGTTAAACCTCCGGGAAGAGGTGGAAAACAAAAATATTTTCTGTGTGCTGGTGAATCTGGTGCGCGGCGTGGACGCCGCGGTCAATGTGTGCCCGTCGATCCATGTCTCCTCCTCCGTCTCTGTCGCGCTGGTGACAGCGCGGTCAAAGCTGTTTCAGGGGCACAGAGGCTGTCAGGCGGCGATCATTCTGCTGATGATTCTGATCAGCGTTTCCACGCTGTTTGTGAAGCAGCATTCGGTGATCGATGTGGCCTGCGGCGCGGCCGTGAGCCTTGTCCTGTATGTGATCGCCTACCATACGAACTGGCGGCGGCTTTTACGGGGACGGCTGGAAGTGCTTCTATAAGAAAAAAGAACATCGCCCACAGCTGCCGGAAAACGGATTCCGACGGCTGTGGGCGATGTTGCGCCTGGCGTTTATTATCACAGAACTTTGGAGAGGAAGAGCTTCGTCCGCTCCTCCTGAGGATCGGAGAAGATCTGCTGAGGGGTGCCCTGCTCCAGGATGTTGCCTCCGTCCATAAAGAGAACGCGGGTGGCGACTTCCCGTGCAAACCCCATTTCATGGGTGACCACGACCATCGTCATTCCATCCTCTGCCAGCTCCTTCATTACGTCCAGCACCTCGCCCACCATTTCCGGGTCCAGGGCCGAGGTAGGCTCGTCAAAGAGCATGACCTTGGGCTTCATGGCCAGGGCGCGGACAATGGCAATCCGCTGCTTCTGACCACCGGAGAGCTGAGCGGGAAATGCGTTGGCCTTGTCTGCCAGTCCGACACGCTGCAGCAGAGCCATGGCATTTTCCTCTGCCTCCTCCTTGCTCATCCGTTTGAGCTGTACCGGAGCCAGTGTCATATTTCTGAGGACAGTGAGGTTGTTGAACAGATTGAAGTGCTGGAATACCATGCCCATCTTCTGGCGCATCTGATTGATATTTGTCTTAGGGGCCGTCATAGACACTCCGTCAAAAATGATTTCACCGCTGGTGGGCATTTCCAGCAGATTGAGGCAGCGCAGGAAGGTGGACTTGCCGGAGCCGGAGGGGCCGATGATGACTACCTTTTCCCCCTCTTTAATATGCTCCGTAATGCCGCAAAGCACCTCGTTGTTTCCAAAGCTCTTGTGCAAATCGTTAACGACGATCACTTTCGCGCAGCCTCCTTTCCAGTTTCCCCTGAAGCCAGGTTAATATCATGACCATGACCAGGTAGATGACAGCCGTGCCGATCAGCGGGAACATCGCTTCATAGGTGCGGCTGTAGATTCCCTGGGCAGCATACAGCAGTTCCTTGCCGCCGATGCAGGTGATCAGAGAGGTATCCTTGAGCAGTATAATAAATTCATTGCTCAGAGCCGGAAGAACTGCCTTGAAGGCCTGAGGAATGACGATATAGCGCATGGTGTCAATGTAACCCAGACCCAGGGAACGCCCGGCCTCTGCCTGGCCGGGATCCAGAGACATGAGTCCGCCGCGGATGATCTCCGCCACATAGGCGCCGGAGTTGATGCCCAGTGTCAGGGCGCCGACAGCGGTAAAGTTACGGCTGCTGGAGAAGATCACCATTCCCATAATGAGCAGCTGAACCATCATGGGCGTGCCGCGAATGACTGTCGTGTAGATGGAACAGATCACGTTGAGCACACCTAACAGGGGATTGCGGTGACCGGGCAGCTGCTGGTCGTGGGCCGTGCGCAGCATAGCCACTAAAACACCCAGAATAATGCCGATGACCAGCGCGATGGCCGTAACCAGCAACGTGGTGCCCACGCCGTTCAGATATTGCTTCCAGCGATCCGCCTCAATAAAGGCCTGGTAGAATTTGACATAAAAATCCTGCCAGAACGTGACTTCTTCGCCGCTGGAAATCATTGTTTTCCACAGGGTATAGGATTCCAAAATAGCGCCCCCTTTCTTTCCTGTAAAGAGCGAGCAGGAGACGGCTCATCCGACTCCTGCTCCTCCTCTTTGTCAGATAAATGTGATATTACTCAGCAGTAATGTATTTGTCTATAATGGACTGGACCGTACCATCGGCGGTCAGCTCTTCCAGAGCGCTGTTGACCGCATCAACGAGAGCCGTGTTGCCCTTCGCCATACCGATGGCGTATTCTTCGCTGACATATTCGGTGTCCAGAATGGTCAGACCGGCATTGGCAGCGACAAATTCCTGGGCGGGAGCACTGTCGATGACGACGCAGTCCACCTGGCCGTTCATCAGCGCCCGGACAGCCGTGACGCCATTGTCGTAGGCAATGACATGATCTTCACCATAGTCGTCGGTGCAGTAAATGTTGCCGGTGGTGGCCCGCTGTGTGCCAATGACGTAATCTCCCAGCGTGTCAATGGTCACCTCAGTATCCTCAGGGACGATGACAACCTGCACACCGGTGGCATAGGAATCAGAGAAGTCCATTACCAGCAGACGATCGTCTGTGACAGAGACACCGGCCATGACGATATCGCTCTTGCCTTGCTGCACAGCCAGCAGCGCGGAGTCAAAGTCCATATCGTCAATCTGGAGTTCCAGCCCCAGCTTCTCAGCGATCGCGGTGGCAATCTCCACATCGATGCCCTCGAAACCGCCGTCGTCGGTGGTCATCTCATAGGGCGGGAAGGCGGCGTTGGTGCTCATGGTGAGCACGCCTTCGGTGACGGTTGTGAGAGTGGCGGACGCCTCCTCCGTGCCGGTTTCCTCTTCCGCATCGGACGCCTCCTCCGCACTGGATTCTTCCTCCGTGCCGGAGGTCTCCTCGGCGGCTTCCGTGGCGGATGCAGTCGTGTCGTCTGTGGAAGCATCGCTGGAACCACAGGCAGCCAGGGCCAGACACATGGTCAGAGCCAGGATCATAGCAAGGATTTTTTTCATTTTGTTCACTCCTGTTTTGGAAAATTTTTCAATCACTTCATCATCATACCGCTTCTTTTTTGATAATGCAAGGACTATTCTTTTTTTCGAAAAAGCGACAGCGGTTCTGCCCGTGAATTCGCTTCGCTGATTCCGCCCTTGCAAAGCTCGGGCAGATGCTATATAATAATGAAGAAAATAAGCAGGGGAGCTCGTGAGGCGGGCTGAGAGGGAACAGAGAGTTCCGACCCTTATCAACCTGATTCGGATAATGCCGACGTAGGAAGCAGCCATCATGACATTCCAGAGAGGTATCGGTTCAGGTATCTCTCTTTTTTCGTTTGATCTGGAGCGAAGAATCCTGACTTGTTTTCGAAAAACGGATAAGGCAACACAGGGAAGTACACGAAGGAGGCAAAGCATGAAAAGTAATTCCGGAACATCTGTATTTGAAAATGGACTCATCTGGTTTGGCGCGGGCGTATCGATCGCAGAAATCCTCACCGGCACGTATTTTGCCGGGATGGGATTTATGACGGGGCTTGCGGCCATCCTCGCAGGACATGTGATCGGCTGCGTGCTCCTCTTCTGCGCGGGGCTGATCGGAGGACTCGCCCGTCGCAGCGCGATGGAGACGGTGAAAATGAGCTTCGGTCAGAAGGGGAGTTTACTCTTTTCTGTTCTGAACATCCTTCAGCTGGTTGGTTGGACGGCCATCATGATCTATGACGGGGCGCTTGCCGCAAATGGCGTCTGGAATGTGGGCTCATGGTTCTGGTGTCTGGTCATAGGAGCACTGATCTGCCTGTGGATCTTCATCGGGATTCGCAATCTCGGGAAGATCAATACGGTCGCCATGGCGGCGCTTTTCTGTCTGACGATCGTCCTCTGCTTTGTAATCTTCCGCTCGGGAAACATCCGGGAGATATCCGGGGAGGGGATGAGCTTTGGTGCGGCGGTGGAGCTGAGTGTGGCGATGCCTCTGTCGTGGCTGCCGCTGATCAGCGACTATACCAGAGAGGCGAAGGAACCGGTACGCGCTACCGCAGTCAGTGCCATCGTCTACGGTTTGGTCAGCTGCTGGATGTATGTGATCGGCATGGGCGCAGCGATCTGCACCGGAGAGTCGGACATCGCGCAGATCCTCCTGAAGGCCGGGCTGGGGATCGTCGGGCTGGTCATTATCGTCTTTTCAACCGTCACCACGACCTTCCTCGATGCCTATTCGGCGGGCTTTTCCAGCGCCTCCGTCTCGGCGAAGCTGGATGGCAAATGGATCGCTATTGTGGTCGCTGTGATAGGAACCGTCAGCGCCATGCTCTTCCCGATGGATGATATCACCGATTTCCTTTATCTGATCGGTTCGGTCTTCGCGCCGATGATCGCGATACAGATCGCCTCGTATTTTATCTTAAAAGAAGACGTTTCCGGGAAGGATTTCAGTACCCGGAACCTGATCGTCTGGGTGATCGGATTTGTGCTGTACCGGTGCCTGATGAATGTAGACCTGATCGTGGGAAATACCCTGCCGGATATGGTGCTTACGATCCTGCTCTGCCTGATCTGTGCGAAGGTGTTGAAAAAGCAGACAAATCGCGTTAGAATGTGATTATCCTGAGAAAGAAGTGGCTTTTCATGGAAGTAATCAGACCTTCATCGGATTTAAGAAATCATCACAGTGAGATATCGAAACTGCACAGAATCCTGGCTGAGGCGGAGGAAGATGCCAGAGCAGGAAGAGTGGCACCCATGCAGGACGCATTTTATGATATCAGAAAATCGTTGGCAGAGACGGAGGCAGAATAAAATGCTCGGAGCGATCATCGGCGATATCGTAGGTTCCGTCTACGAGTTGAACAATATTAAAACAAAGGATTTTCCATTGTTCAGAGAGGACTGCTTTTTTACAGACGATACGGTGCTGACCTGTGCCGTCGCCGATGCGATCATGAAGGGCGGCGAACGGGATCAGTTTATTGATTCCATGAAGAAGTACGGGCGCCTGTATCCGGAGGCCGGATACAGCCAGACGACCAAAGCCTGGCTCCTTTCGGAGAGCCGGGAGTCGTATCACAGCTGCGGCAACGGGGCGGCCATGCGCGTCTCGCCCTGCGGGTGGATGATGGACTGCGGTCTGGCGGCACACACCGGAAGCTGGCCGAAGGTCCTGGAATGGGCGGAACGTTCGGCGGAAGTGACGCATGATCATCCGGAAGGAATCAAAGGAGCCAGGGCGACGGCAGAAGCCATTTTCCTGTGCCGGTTTTATTTCGGCGGGTTCCATATGGACGGTGAGACGCCCATTGATGATGATCCGGCAGAATGTAAGAAACGTCTCCGGGAACACATCGAAGAAGAATACGGCTATGATCTGAGCAGAACATTAGATGAGATCCAGCCAACGTATCAACTCGATGCAACCTGCCAGAATACCGTGCCGGAGGCCCTCATCGCCTTCCTCGAGAGCACGGACTTTGAGGATGCCATCAGAAATGCCATTTCACTGGGCGGGGACAGCGACACCCTGGCGGCCATTACCGGAAGTATCGCGGAGGCGGCCTATGGCATCCCTGCGTGGATGAAGGAGAAAGCTATCACTTATCTGGACGAACCGCTGTGCGACGTCCTCCGGCGATGGAGGGAATTCTGTATCTGAGGACGGAGAAGGCGGAGTATAAACACGGTGATCCACAGAAAAATCTCAGAAAGGTTGAAAATCAGCATGAAATATCTCATCATTGTGGACGTACAAAATGATTTTGTTGACGGCGCCCTGGGCACTGCCGAGGCACAGGAAATGCTGCCTCGCCTGCTTGAGAAGGTACGTCAGTTTGACGGAACACTTCTCGTGACGAAGGATACTCACGGTGCGGATTATCTGGAGACGCAGGAGGGGAGGAAGCTTCCGGTCCCTCACTGCATCCGGGGAACCGACGGCTGGCAGCTCGCGCCCGCTCTGCGCGCCATCCCTGCCGTCCGGGAGGCAAAGGTCTACGAGAAGCCCTGTTTCGGCAGTACCGCGCTGGCCGCGGATCTTGCGGCGCAGGACCGCGAGGGCGGCGTTGACTCCGTAGAGCTTGTGGGACTCTGCACGGATATCTGTGTGGTATCGAACGCTCTGCTGCTTAAAGCCGCCATGCCCGAGGTCCTCGTGTCGGTCGATGCGCGCTGCTGCGCAGGGGTTACCCCTCAGGCGCATGAAGCGGCGCTGACCGTCATGGAAAGCTGCCAGATCTCGGTAGAGAGGTAGCAGGTCCACCGGAAGCGAGGAGAAGACAAAGATGATATATGTGCGATCATTAAGCCGGGTAAATCCTGAGGATTATGATGAAGTCTGGGTGATTGTAAGATCCTGGGAGGAGCCGGATCCTGCCATGCGGCATGTCCCGGAGCTGTCTCCGTCCTGGGAACTTTTGCAGAAATACCTCACCCTGCGGGAGCATGGCGCGTGGAATTATGAGGCGTTTATGACAGAATACGTCCCGCGGTTTCTCAGAGAATTCCGGGAAAATGCCGCCGTAACGGAACCGCTGCTTACTGAAATCTGCGAGATAAGCGGAGCAGGAAAGGACATCTGCCTGGCATGCTTCTGCGAAGATGAAACGATTTGCCACAGAAGCATCGTCGCAGGCTTCCTGCAGGATAAGGGGATGCAGGTTCAGACGGAGACGGGGAATGATTACAGGGAGCTGGTCAAACCTGGCAGATGCGAAACCATTTGAAGATGTCACCGCTCTTCATTTCGTTAAAACAGTAGATGCCGATTGATTTTTGCCATTCAATCATCTATAATCATCGCATAGATTTGCCTGACAATGTTACCATAAGGATTGTCAGCGGAAAGAAGGACGTTTTTTATGAAGTATACGATGAAAAAATGCCTGCTGCTGATGCTTTCGCTGGCTTTTGTCGCAGCCCTCGCAGGATGCGGGACAACAGCAGGCTCAGAGGAAAGCGATGCATCCTCCACCGAAGCTGAATCATCGGAAACTCCGACCGAAGAGCCCTCTGATGGAATCAGTGCCGAAGAACAGACGCTTCAGGACTGCTATCTGGTCACAAACGTGTATGGTGATGGCCAGAAACCGTGGTACATCGTCCTTGTATATGATACAGAAATCGATCCGTCCAGCGTTTCGACAGAGGATTATGAGGTGGACGGCTATGAGATCA
>JAJQDL010000152.1:2392-15543 GCA_021202235.1 Lachnospiraceae bacterium | reverse complement strand
TCGTTGGTGGAGCCGGCCAGATGGTTGACTTTATTTCCGGCGTTGCTGGCGGGGCGTGGGTTGGGTTGTTGGTTGTTGTGGGGGGTCAGTTCGCCGAACAGCGCCGGCACGCCGGTGTTCAGGCTCACCGTCGCGATGCCCTTACTGACCTCGGCACAGACATAGTCATAGTGATCGGTCGAACCCTTGATCACAGCGCCCAGGCAGAGGATCGCATCGTAGCGCCCGGATTCCGCCATCTTCTGCGCGATCAGCGGAATCTCAAAGGCTCCGGGCACCCAGGCCAGATCAATGTCGTCGGTCGACATACCGTGGCGGATCAGCGCGTCCTCAGCGCCTCCTACCAGCTTGTTGACAATGAATTCGTTGAAACGGGCCGCCACGATGCCCACTTTCAGTTGTTCGGCTACTACCTTTCCTTCTAAAGTTCTCATGATGATTTCCTCCATATTTTTCTTTTTATCGCATCAACCGCGGACTGCGTATGCAGTCATCCCTTCACGATCGTGTGCATCATGCTCTCACACAGCTTTTCACACTTCATCCGCGGGGATCGCGTAGTTCGTCATATGCTGCATCTTCTCCTGCTTCGTTACCAGATAGAAGAGATCCTCCTTCCGAGCCGGAATCTGGATCGGCACCCGCTCCACGATGGAGATGCCATACCCGGACAGTCCGGTGATCTTCTTGGGATTATTGGTCAGCAGCCGCAGCTTCTGCGCGCCGAGATCCCGGAGGATCAGCGCACCGATGCCGTAATCCCGCATGTCGGCGGGAAATCCCAGCTTCAGGTTCGCCTCCACCGTATCCAGCCCCTCTTCCTGCAGCGCATAGGCCTTCAGCTTATTGATCAGGCCGATGCCCCGGCCCTCCTGCCGCATATAGACCAGGATGCCGCGACCCTCTTTGGCAATGGCCTTCATCGAGGCGTCCAGCTGTTCGCCGCAGTCGCAGCGCCGTGATCCCAGCACATCCCCGGTCAGGCACTCCGAGTGCACCCGGCACAGCACCGGCTCGCCGTCCGCCACATTTCCCATGGTCAGCGCCACATGGTGCTCGCCGTTGAGCTTATTGATATACCCGTAAATGTCGAATTCGCCGTATTTCGTGGGCAGCTTGGCCTTCGCCTCACAGCGCACCAGATTCTCCCGTTCCAGGCGGTAGCGCACCAGATCCGCCACAGTGATCACCGTAATCCCCCAGCGCTCCGCATTCTCCAGCAGCTCGGTGGTCCGCATCATCGTGCCGTCCTCCCGCATGATCTCACAGCAGAGACCGCACTCGGTCAGCCCCGCAATCTTCATCAGATCGACCGTCGCCTCGGTGTGGCCGGTCCGCTTGAGTACGCCGCCCTCCCGGGCCTGCAGGGGAAACATATGCCCCGGCCGCCGGAAATCCTCCGGCCGGGCGTTCGGATCCGCCGCTTTCATGGCCGTGTAGGAGCGTTCCGCCGCGGAAATCCCTGTCGTAGTATCCACATGATCGATGGATACGGTAAAGGCCGTGGAATGATTGTCCGTATTATTTTCCACCATCTGAGTCAGATGCAGCTTCTCACAAAGCTCGCGGCTCATCGGCATACAGATCAGACCCTTGGCCTGGCTCGCCATAAAGTTCACATTCTCCTGCGTGGCAAACTGTCCCGCGCAGATCAGATCGCCCTCATTCTCCCGATCCGGATCGTCAATCGCAAGAATCAACTTCCCGGCCTGCAGATCACGCACTGCCTCCTCGATCGTTCCCAATTTCTTCATTGTCAACCTACCTCCTGCATCTATCCTTCTCAATCCGTTGATTTCGTCCTTCAATATTTTCACCATATCTCCGGTTTTCACGCTGCAGATCGCGCTCAAAACCCGTTTTCCGCAAGAAATTCCAGCGTAATACGGCTCTGGCTCTCTGCCGGCGTCCTTGCAGCCGCCGGTGTCAGCAGCTTCTCCACGTATTTCCCGATGACGTCACACTCCAGGTTCACCGTGCTCCCTACCCGCTGCTCCGGCAGGTTCGTCTCCTGCCGGGTGTGCGGAATGATCGACACCTGAAAATCCCGGTCACTGACCGCAGCAACCGTCAGACTGATGCCATTGATCGCAATCGACCCCTTCTCTACGATATAGCGCAGCAGCTCCGCTTCCGCTGTGATCGTATACCAGATGGCATTGTCGTCCTCACGAATCGCGGTCACCGTCCCTGTCCCATCGATGTGACCGGCCACCATATGGCCGCCGAAACGGCCGTCCGCCGCCATCGCGCGTTCCAGATTCACCCGGGTTCCCGGACCTCCCTGCGCCAGGCAGCTTCGCGCCAGCGTCTCCGGCATGACGTCGTCACGGAAACCGCGCGGAGTCAACGAGCTCACCGTCAGACAGATGCCGTTGACCGCGATGCTGTCGCCCACCTTCGTCCCCTCAAGAACCTTCTGGCAGCGAATTTCCAGTACCGCCGACCGGGCGCCCCGCTGTATATGCTGAATCTCTCCGACTTCCTCTATGATACCTGTGAACATGAGCTCCTCCTCTCCGGATATTTTCCGTCATATCTCCACCCTGTCTCATTGTAAGTATGGCTGTCTGGTACTCATTTCCGGACACATTCAGGCGGCAATATGATCTCTTTTCCGGTGCCCGGACATCATTCCTTCGGCGCTTATTTTCGAACTTGCCCCGTAATGCAAATGTCTTCTCCGAGCGTCAGCACCTCCCGATTCTCCAACGTCAGAGCCTCCGCCATCCGGGCGACACCCTGCCCTTCGACCGGTGTCCGGGCGTCGGCGCCGCCCACGATCTTCGGCGCCACATACGCGTATACCCGATCTGCGAGTCCCTCCCGGAGCAGAGAGGCATTGAGCGTACCGCCGCCCTCCACGAGGACGCTGTCGATCTTCTCCTGCCCCAGCGTCTCCATGAGCCAGCTCAGATCGACCTGCCGTCCGGGGCTTCGCAGGATCCGTACCCCGGCGACCTCCAGTGACCGTGCCTTCTCCGCATCGATCCCGACCTCCTGCGCACAGACCACGATCAGAGGGATGTCTCCTGCCGTCCGTACCAGCTGAGACGTGAGAGGAATCCGCAGAGAAGAATCACAGACGATCCGCACCGGATCCCGTCCCCCAGGGATCCGGCAGTTCAGCAGCGGATCATCCGCCAGCACCGTACCGATCCCTACCAGGATGCCCCGATAGTAGCCCCGCAATCCATGAACATGACGGCGGGCCTCCTCGCCGGTCACCCAGCGGGCGTCGCCGCTCTCACAGGCGATCTTCCCATCCAGCGTCATCGCGTATTTCATAACCACCAGAGGACGACCTGTTTCTATATAATGAAAGAACACCTCATTCTGTGCCCGGCACTCTGCTTCCAGGATCCCCGTCTCCACAGGGATTCCATGTTCCCGCAGGATCGCGATGCCCTTCCCACCGACCAGCGGATTGGTATCCATCGCCCCCACAAATACCCGCCCGATCTTCTTTTCCAGAATAATATCCGTGCAGGGCGGCGTCTTGCCATAATGACAGCAGGGCTCCAGCGTCACATACAGATCGGCGCCCACCGGGTCCTCTGTGCAATGAGACAAAGCATTCCGTTCCGCATGGTACTCTCCGTACCGATGGTGGTAATCCTCGCTGATAATGCGGCCATCCTTCACCACCACACAGCCCACCATGGGATTCGGGGAGGTGTGCCCCCGTCCCTGCGCCGCCAGCTCCAGCGCACGCCGCATATATAGGATATTATCCTCCATCGCTATCCCTCACTTGTTCATAATGATCGAGCAGGGCGGCCTCTACCGTCTCCCGTTCGCCTGAGCATAAAACAAAAAGACCTCGAACACATCAGGTTCAGGGTCTCTGCTCTTCCGGGAAATATTCCCGCCTATGACAATCCGGCTGCTCTCGCAGCCTTTTTTATCCCGATCACAGGGATAAACTCGTTGTCTTCTTCTCTCATCCAGACTATACTGTCGGCTTCGGAATCGTCCGATAGACTCACCGAATCTGCGCATGCGCTCGCGGGCTATACCGCCGGTAGGGGATCACACCCAACCCTGAAGAATGTTACAAACACTATACCACAGTCACTGCACTTTGTAAAGCACTCGCAGGAAGGTTCCCCCGAAAGGTCTCTCGCAGCTTCTCCCCTTGATTCACATCCAGGCTCTTTCCGGATTCTGTATAAGACTCTCCGTTCGTTTAAATCCTACTCTCTGTATGTTTTATTTTTGTACATCTCTGGTATTCTTACCTTGTCATTTTCTGTCACTCTTAATGAAAGGAGAACCGCTGCCATGAACTATCCGTATCTCGGGAAACGTATTCAGGAAGAGAGAAAAAATCTCCACCTGACACAGGCTCAGCTGGCGGAGGCCTCCGGCATTCAGACCTCATACATCGGCCTGATCGAGCGGGGAAAACGTAATGCTTCCCTGCATACGATCATTCAGATCGCCAACGCTCTTCATGTCACAGTGGATTATCTGCTGCAGGATTATGTGGAAGGTTCAGATGACGCCGCCACCCGGCGTATTCTCCAGCTTCTGCAGTCTCGAAATAATGAAGAAAAAGATATGATCTGCCGTCTTCTGACCGTCGTTCTGGACTATCTGGACGGCACACAGCCCCGGCAGTAAGGCACCCAGCTGACATCGATACCTGTTCCGGATACCCTGGCATCAAAAAAAGTCCCGAAAACCCGAGACTTTTCTGATACTGCCGGTGGCCGGACTCGAACCGGCACGGATCACTCCGCATGATTTTGAGTCATGTGCGTCTGCCAATTCCGCCACACCGGCAAATCCATTTCCCATGTTTCCACGGGTAGCAGACATCATGCTGTGGTCTATCCACGCTGATTTATTCTATCATCTGATATTTTCCCTGTCAAGCATTCTCGCACCATCTTCGCCCATTTATTTCAGCGCCTGGCAGCTGAAGCACGCCGATTTTCTTCGAAAACCCTCTTGCATTTCTCCTGCGTCTATGGTAAAATTTCAGTTCGTGACATATCGAATCCTTGCTTCCCTGAGACGAGGGAGGCCAAGTGACCACAAGGAGGTAAAGCATGAACAAGTACGAGTTAGCCATTGTTCTCAGTTCCAAGATCGAGGATGACGAGCGGACGGCGGCCCTGGAGAAGGTGAAGAATTATATCACCACCTACGGCGGCACGGTGACCAATGTGGACGAGTGGGGCAAGAAGAAACTGGCCTACGAGATCCAGAAGATGAAGGAAGGTTACTACTACTTCATCCAGTTTGACGCAGAAGCCGACTGCCCGGCTCAGGTAGAGC
Source organism: Lachnospiraceae bacterium (assembly GCA_021202235.1). Classification (GTDB taxonomy): domain Bacteria; phylum Bacillota; class Clostridia; order Lachnospirales; family Lachnospiraceae; genus UBA3305. Next base: position 10,257 of record JAJQDL010000152.1, on the reverse strand, counting down.
AGCACGTTCGCGTGATGGAGCCCGTCATCCGTTTCCTGTGCGTAAAACCCGAAGCATAAGAAAAGAGGGATTGCATGAATAAGATCATTCTTATGGGAAGGCTGACCAGAGACCCGGAGATCCGCTATTCCAGCGGAGAAAATGCTCTGGCGATCGCCAGATTCAGTATTGCCGTTGACCGTCGCTTTCGGCGTGGCGGAGATCAGGCGGAGACTGACTTCTTCAACTGCACTGCCTTCGGCAAGCAGGCCGAATTCGTAGAGCGGTATCTGAAGAAGGGGACAAAGATCCTTCTGAGCGGCCGTGTCCAGAATGACAATTACACCAACCGGGAAGGTCAGAAGGTGTACAGCGTACAGGTGATCGCGGAGGAGATCGAATTTGCCGAGAGCAAGAACGCTTCCGCGAACAACAACAATACCGGCAATTATATGCCGGCCGGCAGACCCAGCCCGGCGAACGCGGTGGGCGATGGCTTCATGAACATCCCCGACGGCGTAGACGACGAGGAACTCCCCTTTAACTAAGGGTTCCTCACATGAAAATTTGACAGGAGGGAATAACAATGGCTTATAATAAAGGCGAGAAATCCGATGGACCGAAGAGACGCGGCGGCGTGCGCAGAAGAAAGAAAGTCTGCGTATTCTGCGGTGAGGAAAACGCGGTAATCGATTACAAGGACACCGCTAAACTGAGAAAGTATGTCTCCGAGAGAGGCAAGATCCTGCCCCGGAGAATCACCGGCACCTGCGCGAAGCACCAGAGAGCGCTGACCACAGCCATCAAGAGAGCCCGTCACGTGGCCCTGATGCCTTACGTGACTGACTGATCACTTTTCAGCTGATCCGAGACAAGCAGACACCCTGTTTCCAGTATATGGAGGCAGGGTGTTTTTAAATGCGCAGGGCTGCGTAAGGAGCTTTTACGGCTGGAGCTGGAAACAGCCCGCGCAGGAGTGTTCATCCGCTGGGGGCTTTTTACAGAGAAATATGAAGGACTTTCCTATAATACGAGAAAACGCACACGATTGAACCGTGTGCGTCTGCATGGAGCATAGGGGGATCGAACCCCTGACCTCAAGATTGCGAACCTTGCGCTCTCCCAGCTGAGCTAATACCCCAAAGCACATATATTTTACTCCCATTCCCCCAAAAATGCAACTGTTTTTTCACCTTTTTCAAAAACTTTTTTCCCGATTCTTTGAAGAAAATCCTTTCAAAACCTCCATATGCACAGTTTCTTCCGACAGAAAGCCTTCTTCACGATTTTACATGTCCTTTACTTGAAGCTTTTCAAAAACTCACCGTTTTCCTAACGAAGCTCGATGTGCTGAGTGGGAAATGTCCAAGATTTGGCCAACTTTGGCAAATTGGGGAGGGGAAACAGAGGCAGGAGGAGCCGGGAAGCGCCTCCTGCACAGGGGGCAAAAGGGAAGGCCCCAGAGGACGCGAAGCGGCGTTTTCTGGGGCCTTTTTGTCATGAATGAATTTTCATATCATACTCAAAATTTCCTTCACTGTATTCTCTACAAGCCTCATCAAATTCCCTCTTTGACATTTTCCCTTGAGAATATTGTTCTTTTGCTCTATCAATTATTTTCTCCGTCAAAATGTCGTCTAACCTCTCATCGACAGTCTTGTAACGTGCAGAATATGCGTTACGGATTCTATCGGCGATATCAATTATCGTGTTTTGTATAGCGGCTTTTGTTAAGTCGGTTTCTTTAATGGATGTTCTGGCGTTCCCAATGTCAACAGATGATTCTTTGCTATCGTTCGCGACAACATAGCCGGAAATTAGGGAAAGAAGGTATGGAAAATTACAGTCTTCTATCAATAACGACAGAGTATCAATATTGCCCGTAGCATAGTTTTTTGTGTTCAGATCATAAATCTTTTCAATCGCTTTTTCTGATAGCCCGGTTTTTCCCATAAAACCTTGCGTGTTTGTATCCGGGCTTTTTGTGTCTGAAATTCCCAGAAGATAATCACAGGAAACATTATAATATTTTGCCAATTTCAAAAGCACTGTTATATCTGGTTTTCTATTTCCGTTTTCATAATAGCCAATAGAAGCGGCTGTCATACCTATATCGGCGGCGACTTCTTTTTGCGTTTTGTGTCCGCGAAGTGCAAGAAGGCGGTCTCTGAATTTCTTCATACCATCGTTTGTTACATCCATGAATGAAAAATTCCTTTCAATATTTGCGATTGTTGTTAATTGCAGAAATGACACAACAAATTGTTGTATATTGCCATCTGTTGTTTTATGATATGAGTATACAACAGGTGCGCACATGTTGCAAGAGAAACATAGACAAAGAGATAAACGGAGGTAGTTGTGAATAAGACGACGGAATCGAAATTAAAGGATTATTCGATGCTAACAGTCAACACTGAGACTTTGATGGCGATGCTCGATTGTGGAAGGCCGACGGCTGTAAAAATTAGTAAGGCGGCAGGCGCCGAAGTTCAATTCGGAAAACGTAAACTCCATCTTGTAGGTAGGGTTCAGCGGTATCTTGAGTCTAAGGCAGAGGAGGCGCTTTAATGGATCGCATGTTGATATCTGATCTCTTGTCTGCTGGATCGCAGGCGGCGCGAACCGCCGGGGAACTGGAGAAAATCACGGGGCTCAATAATCGCGAACTGAGACTTGCTATCGAAGCCGAACGCCGCGAGGGTACACCGCTGCTTTCCGACACTCGAAACGGGGAGTGTTTGCCGGACACTGATGACGCGCGGCGGCGCTTCGTGGCTTCTATGCGGAACAGGGCAAAAGAAATTCTTCTCACCGCGCAGGCCGTCGAAAAAGGAGGTGCGGCTTTTGGCAAGTCGTCGAATGTTTAGTATTGAAATCGCCGGGGCGGATCGCTTCTTAGAGATGCCCTTGACGACGCAAGCCCTATATTTTCATCTCGGTCTTTATGCTGACGACGACGGATTCATTGCCGCGCCGAAGAAAATTTTGCGAATGATCGGCGCGCAGGAGGATGATCTGCGGGTTTTGGTCTCAAAGAGTTATGTCATTCCGTTCGATAGCGGTGTTATCGTCATAACGAACTGGAAAGAGAATAATTTTTTGCGGTCAGATCGCTACAAGCCGACACGGTATCAGGAAGAGTATAAGCGCCTCTCGGTTGTCAACGGGGTATACCAGATGTCAACCGTTGGTATACCAGATGTCACCCAAACGGGAGACAACCGGGATACACAGGTTAGTGCAGATAAGATCAGGGAAGATAAGGACAGTAAAGAAGGGGGCGCGAAAACGCGCAGAAAGAAAAACGCAAACGGTTTGTTCCTCCGACAGTTGATGAAGTGGCGGCATATTGCACCGAACGGGGGAACCATGTTGATGCGGCTATGTTCGTTGACTTCTACGCCGCGAACGGATGGAAGCAGGGAACGGGGAAGCCTATTGTGGATTGGAAAGCCTGTGTTCGCACATGGGAACGCAGGAACGGGACAAGCACCGCCCAAAAGCCCAGAGAGAACGCACCGACGAACAGATTCAACAACTATGAACAGCGACATGGCATTGACTATGACGCGCTGGTCGCTGAGATGATGGCAAAGCAATACGGGACTGGAGGTTGATGAAATGGCGGATTCACGAGTTGGTGAATGGCTCACCTCTGAGGGGCTCACGCTCCTCGAGGGCTGGGCCCGGGATGGTCTGACGAATGAGCAGATCGCGGAAAATATGGGTATTTCTGAATCCACCTTCTACAAGTGGAAAAAGGAGCATCCGGAGATTTCACAGGCCCTAAAAGAGGGGAAAGCGGTTGTTGATCGTAAAGTTGAAAACGCCCTCCTGCGGCGTGCTCTGGGCTTTACCATCAAGGAGAGCCGCATTGAGACCCAGAAGGACGGAGAAACGAAGCACGTCACCATCTGGAAGGATGTCCCGCCGGACGTGACGGCCTGTATTTTCTGGCTTAAGAACCGGAAACCGGAAGAATGGCGGAATAAGCCGGAGCCTCCGGGAGCATTTGATGATCTGTTTTAAATTTTGAGGAGTGAGATATGGCGACGGAACGAAGTGAGATTATGAAGAGGATTGCTGATCGTGAGGAAGTGTGGGGGCGTGCTCTGAGCGGGGACGCGGAAGCACTGATTGAACTGGGACGGCGGTATTTGGGACAGCAGGACAACCCGCAGGAGGGAGCGGAACATGGAAGGAAGCATTGAAAACGCTATCGAGTTTTTAAAAAACGACGAAAGAGCAACGGTTACATTCTCTCAGGGGCGCTTTAAATCCAGAGTTAGGAAACTGGCGGAGAGATATCCGGAAGAATGTGAGATCGTGGCGGAGAATCGAGACGGGAGTTTGTGCGCCCACATTCCCACGAAATGGATTCATATAAATCCTCCTGCACGGCGGACAGAATCGCAGAGAGAAGCGGCGCGCCAGAGAATGTTGAAAATGAAGCAGACTGACACAAAAACGGGGGCAGATTTCGATTTTAACGTCTCAGAGGTATAAAAATTATCACTGAATCAACAAAACACGCTTAAAACGCCAGAAAAGGGCGTTGGAAAGGAAGACAGAATATGAGCGACTATAATTTCTACGCGAAGCATCTTGACGAAGCATTCCGGAAAGCCCGGACAGCGTACACCGACGCATTCAACAGGGCAGAGAAGACCCGGAAGGATTATGAGGCGGCGCTGAGGTGGCGCAAGGAAAGCCGGGACGGAGAGAACGAAGAGCGGCGCAGGAGTCCCTACCTCGAGTAATAGACAGCCCGGGACGACTTCCCGAGAGTACAGCGCGAAGCATGGGCGCAGTATGACCGGGAGGCGCAGGAGATCACGGACAAATTCAAAAAGACTCTCGCAGAGGACAGCACCATTGATTCGGACAAGCTGGATGTTGCCGCACTGGATCTCCTGAAGAGCGGTATCATGAACGCCGCCGATTATGAGAAGATGGCGGAACAGTTCGACGGAAACGTCACGATGATCCGGCTGCTGTCGAAGTACGTTCGGGAATACGCAGATCAGATTAAGGACAACGCAGAGCGCAGCCGGATGTATCAGCTTGCGGACAGGACAGCACACGGACAGAGCCGGAAAGAGAGGGAGTGGGAGACGCTGACGAATGCCGCAAGGACATACAGCGGACGGCGTGCCAGTGACAACCCGGAACCCGGCTTTGTGGTGGCTATGGCAAAGAAATGGGATGATGAACCCGCGCAGGAGGCTATCTCCAATTTCTGACACAGAAAACCGCCGGGGCCTTGTGTCCCGGCGGGAATCCTCCTGCATTGTGGCTATGCTCCAGAGGGGAGCCGGGGCCTCCTGCGGGTGGCTATTCAGTCTCAGCGGATTTCGAGAAATCAATAACCAGATTATACCCCATAACAGCGAGAACCTTAGAAGCATCTTCAAAGCTGAAATTCTTCTTTGCAAACAGCTTTGTTAAGCCCTGCGGCTTGATACCTAAAGCGGCGGCAATTTCTCGTTGAGTGGTTTTAGTATCAAGCATGATTTTTTTGATCTCTGTAACGATCTGATCGTTATTTTGATATACAAGTGTCATTATGTTCGCCTCCGTTCCTTATTGTTTCAATATAACCCGAAAAAGGGTATTTGTCAACAAAAAGGAATGAAAAATAATTAAAAAAGTATTATAAAATGGTTGACAAGTAACCCAAAAAGGGTTATAATAAGACCATAAGATAAAGGTCAAGCGAAGGTGTGATTGAGTAGGGAAACCGAAATAGAGACAACCACAGAACACCGGAACGGGATGCGGGAGATTGAGATTGACGAGAGCGCCATAAGCCGCAAGGCCCACCGGGGCTTGACCGGAAGGAGGACACAATGAAGTACAATTTGAGAAACATCATGTTAGCGGCGTGGAAGAACTACCGCAAGGGCGGAATCACCTTCGGAGAAGCCCTTCATCGGGCGTGGCTCTCCGCGAAGGCCGAAGAGGTCAACGCGAAGCGCATTGAGGCGGCGAAAGCGGCGGCGGGTATCACCGAAGAGACGAACACGTGGAGCGCATGGAAGAATCTGGGCTATGAGGTGATCCACGGAAGCAAGGCCCTCTTCGGTGCTAACCTGATCTGGGGGAGCCGGGGAGACGGGGCAATCTACAAGGCGCGGTTCTTCGGTCGCTCTCAGGTGCAGGAGATGGCGACATGACAGACAGGAGGCGAGAGAAGCTATTTGAAGTGATCGAGCGATATCTTTTTCACTCGAACTTCAAGACAGACAACCCCATTGTGGAAGAGATCACAGAGGCGGTGATAGATGTTGAATTGCTCTGTCTCTGGGAACTGACACAAAGAGGCCCTTGTCAGAGGGGCGATCTCTGACAGGGGCAGCAATGTAACCCGACAACCTTACAAAATTGGGGGCTACGCTTATTTTAGCACTTTTCGCAGCTTCCCGCAATACGCGAAGGGAGATAGACACAATGGACAGAAAAACAGTGAGTGAATTGATTCAGGTAATGGCGGATTCCGCCGGAATGCCGGAAGAGGGAAATCAGATCATTGCAGAAATGAGGGGGCTGAGCGATAATGCTTTCAAGGCATTTGCAGCGGAACTGTGTGAGTATTTGCGGGGCCTCCTGCAAACGAAGGAGGCGTGAAATGATCAAAAAGGAGATGTCATTCACGGAGAAATATTTCCTACTTGACGATATAGACAAGGCAAAGGCAGAGGCTTATATCAGCGGAATTCTGGCGGATGAAAAGTATTCTGTGAGAAAGAGGGTAGAGAGCCGCGCCGGGAACTGCTTAAGGATCAACTTTGGAAAATAGAGTTATGGGGGCGGCATCAAGCCGCCTCCTGCATTTGGAGGTGAGTATATGGCAACAGACAAGAGGGGCAGGAAGCTCCCGCGGGGCATCCGGCAGAGAAGCGACAACTTCGAAGGGAGATTCACCTATAAGGGCCAGTCTTACACGGTACAGGGCGCAACCATCGGAGAGACGCAGAAGGCCATGAACGATCTACGTTATAAGCTGGAGCATGGTCTTTTCGTGGTTCGTGAGAAGATCACCTTTGAAGACTGGTTCAAGACATGGATGGAAGAATATAAAAAGCCGTCCGTGAAGGCCGGGACTTATGACAACTATTGGAAATATTATAGATGTGCTATCGGGGACAGGCTGGGGAAACGTCTGATTTCTGATATCCGGGTCGAGCATATCCAGAAGATCTATAACGATCTGGTGAATGATAAAGGCTACACTGTATCAAGCATTGGAGTTATTTCGGCGGTACTGGGCGGGTGTTTTTCACAGGCTGAAAAAAACGGCCTGATCGAGAGGAACCCGGTGAGGCTGGCAACCTTACCACGCAAGGAAGCAAACCAGAAGAAGGGAAGGCAGGCAATGACGAAAGAACAGCAGAAAATTTTTATGGAATATGCGCAGGAAAGCTATTGTTACAATCTCTTCGCTCTGATGCTTCGCACCGGAATGCGGCGGGGAGAAGTCCAGGGCCTGAAATGGTCTGATGTGGACAAAGAAAAGGGCGTCCTTCACGTTCGCCGTACTCTGAAGCACATTCCCGAGAGGGGCTACTTTGAAGACACACCGAAAACAAAAACATCTCTTCGCGATATTCCTCTGACAGACGACATTATGGCAATTCTGGAGGCACAGCGGAATTTCTGGGGCTTTAAGGTGGAGAGGCTTGACCGCTATTTGTTCTGCAACGAAGAAGGGGAGATTCTGACAGCGGCGCGGATTCAGGGTGAGGTTGTTGTTCACGCCCCGCACGCCTTTGGTTTCATAGGCCACGGATTCGGCCAGGCCGATCTGGGCGGCATGGTCCACGTCGCCGGTCATGGTCACGATGCCGTCGGTGGTTTCCACTGGAATTTCCATGGAATCCACG
>JAJQDL010000152.1:0-2382 GCA_021202235.1 Lachnospiraceae bacterium | reverse complement strand
AAGCGTGAATTGGAGCGGGGAAGCCGGGAACGACTTCCCGAGAATCACGAGCCACGTATTCCGGCATACCTTCGCCACGAGAGCCATTGAAAGCGGCATGGAACCGCAGATTCTCAAGACCATTCTGGGACATAGCAGCCTTGCCATGACGATGGACTTATACAGCCATGTTTTACCGGAGACGCGCCGGGAGGCTATGGAAAAGATAGCCGGGGCATTCTGAGAGGGGGAAACCCCTCTTTTTTCTGTCCAAGATTTGTCCAAGTCTGTCCAACTTTTGTCCAAGATTGCACGAAACACGACGAAACAGGACGACAAAAAAACAACGTTTTTCCTAACAATTTTGAGGTTCGATAAAGCAAGACGAAACAAGATAAAACTCAAGATATTTTACATGTCCTTTACTCATTCTCTAGCATCGCTTTCCTTTCACTCAGTACAATAAAGACAGAATACGCCCTGACACGATCGCTTTCGCGGCCTCCATGTAGACCCTGCTATGGGCGCTATCACTTTATGAAAGGAAAGAAGGAAAGCTACGTTGAATTATCTGGAACTCTGTGACAACAAAGAGGTACTCGCCTACCTGCGAAAAGGCGATGAATATCTGGGGGCGCTGGGCTACACGGATCACTCCGAAGCGCACTGCGCTCTGGTGGCCGAACGGGCTGCCTATATACTAAAGAAACTGGAATACCCGGAGCACGACATCGAGCTGGCCCGCATTGCGGGACTACTGCACGACATCGGCAACGCTATCAACCGCAATCACCACGCTGAATTCGGCGCCCTGCTGGCCAATGACATCCTGAAGGAGACCGATCTCCCCCTGGCAGATCGGGTCACCGTGGTCTCAGCCATCGGCAATCACGACGAATCCACCGGCGGCGCCACGGATGTCATCTCCGCAGCCCTGATCCTGGCGGACAAGAGCGATGTGCGGCGCAACCGCGTGCGGAATAAGGAACGTTCGGCCTTCGACATCCACGATCGGGTGAATTATGCGGTCACCAAAACGAAGCTGAAGGTGGATAAAGAAAAAAAGACCATCGCCCTGAATCTGCAGGTGGATGAGAGTATCTGCACGATGTATGAATATTTCGATATCTTTCTGGGACGTATGCTGCTTTGCCGCGGTGCCGCAGAAATCCTGGGAACCCGTTTCAAACTGACCGCCAACGGCAGCAAAATTCTCTGACCTTTAAATGACATATCCACTCTGTCTGCCGAAACGAAGTCAGCGTTCCGGCAGTATTTATATGGTAAAACCACATATGCTTGTTAATCAAATAACTAAATAGTGAAAAATATAACCAAATCTCGAAAAAACCTTGAAAAATGCCTCCTAAGGGGCTAAAATGATGCCATAGTGCGGCAAAGAGCTTTGCTGTTTACTATGAAAGCCCAAGAAGCGGAGCCGAAGGCGAACGCTGATTGGTTGCTTTCATGTATACATGCGGCGCTTAGCGAAGTCGAGCCGTAGGCGATGACTGAGCTTAGCAGAGTCGTTTACTATATGTTTGCACCGTCAGGACACAGCGGCCTTCTGCCGGAGACCGTCACAACTGGACGGTGTACATCATTATAGAGATGAATAGAAACAAAGGAGGTGGGCGCTTGGAGGATTACACCAAATACAGGCTGAAAGACCGCAGCGAACTGGCATCCGTATTGTCGGATACGGATCACCTGTTCGTTGTTGCCTGCAATAAATGCTTCAAGGAGTTTACGACGGAGAATGAACCGGACGGCGCCGCGTTTGTGAAGATCGCGGAGGAAGAGGGAAAATCCGTCACCGGAAGCATCCGCGTGGATTTTCTGTGCAACAAGACGCAGACGGCGCGGACACTGCAGGATATGATTCCCGAGGGGACAGAGAGTATCTTTGTCGTTTCCTGCGGACTGGGAGTTCAGACCATTGCTGATCTGGCCAGAGAGAAGCAGATCCCGGTCTTCACCGCGGCGAATTCTCTGAATTACACCGGTTATCACGGCATGGCGCTGACAGAGAAGAAATGTGGCGCCTGTGCGCAGTGCTATCTGAATGTCACCGGCGGACTCTGTCCCATCGTCGACTGCTCAAAAAGTCTGATCAACGGGCAGTGCGGCGGCGCGAAAAACGGAAAATGTGAGGTCGACCCGGAGAAGGATTGCGCGTGGGAGAATATCTACCGCAGGCTGGAGAAGCAGGGGCGGCTGGAGGAATTCCTGGGTCAGCCCGTGCAGCTGCGGGATTATTCGAAGGTCGATTTCGAATACATAAACAACTACGTCACCTCTCTCCGCCAGAGCCTCCTCGACGGCTAATACGGCGGCGTGCATCCGCTGGAGCTCAAGGAGACTACCGAACATCTTCCTCTGCAGCACTTCCAGCAGCCGGAA
>JAJQDL010000204.1 GCA_021202235.1 Lachnospiraceae bacterium | reverse complement strand
CCGCCCGCGAGGCTGCCCATTCATAAGAGGATGCATATGAAGCCCACGACGCTGCTGACGATCTGCGTGCTGGCGATGGGCGTCCTGAACCTGATGCCCTGGGCCGGTCCGACGATGCGTTCCGCGTCGGTGCTCGGCATCGAGGCCAATGTTCTCTGGAGAGAGCTTCTTCCGATTCAGGCGGTGGGTATCGTTCTGGCCTTTGTCGTGGCCTTTATCCTCGGCAAGAAGGAGGAGAAGGCGGGCGCCGGTCTGCATGGCCGTCTGGCGCAGGAGAAGAGGGCGAAGTGGTCGTTGACGAGGCGCAGCAGGCGAAAGCCAATGAGCTGGCGCGGCCGAAGCTGTTCGCCTTCAATGTGGTGCTGACGCTGGCGGTCATCCTGGGTCTGGTGTTTATCGATCTTCCTTCTTATGTGGTGTTCATGGTCGGCTGTGCGCTGGCGCTGTTTGCGAACTACCCCGGCAGCAAGATGCAGAGCGCGATCATCAAGTCCCATGCGGGCCCCGCGATGATGATGGCCAGCACCCTTGTCGCCGCTGCCATGCTGCTGGGCATTCTGTCCGGCTATACTGTCGGCGATGCGTATGTAAATAACTCCGTCATGTATTACATGGCGACGCTGCTGACCAGCATCATGCCTGACTTCGTGGGATATCATCTTCCCATCGTCATCGGCATCCTGTCTGTCCCGCTGGCTCTGGCTTTCTGCACGGATTCTTACTTCTACGGTGTGCTGCCGGTCATGATCACGGTCGGCCAGCAGTACGGTATAGAGCCCATCCAGGTGGCCATCGCCATGTGCGTGTGCCGCAACTGTGCGACATTCATCAGCCCGATGGTACCCGCCACGCTGCTGGGAACCGGACTGGCAGAGGTGGATATCAAGGATCACATCAAGGCATCCTTCGGATGGGTGTGGGGCTTCAGCCTGATCTGCATGATCGCCGCGGTGCTTTTCGGAATCATTCAGCTGTAATAAAAAGTGAACGGGGATGTCCGCGTCGGCGGATATCCCCGTTCACTTTTTATTCTGCTTCGGGAATAAATTTATAACCCAACCCCCAGACGGTGACCAGATGGCGGGGATTTTTGGGCGTATCTTCGATCTTGGCCCGCAGGTGATTGATGTGAACGGTGACGGTATTTTCATCGACAAAATCGTCATTCCACACCTGCTGGTAGATCTGACCCTTGGAGAAGACCTGGCCCGGATGCTCGAGGAAGAAAGCCATGAGACGGGTGTCTTGGGAAGCAAGAGGAATCTCCTCGCCGGTTTTCTGCAGGCGCAGCGTGGATTTGTTGAAACGGAAGGGGCCTGCGGTCAGGAAACGGGAGGAAGAGGACTGTGCCTGTTCGTTGCGCCGGATTAGGGCCTTCACCTTGGCGCCCAGAATGACCGGATTGAAGGGCTTGGTAACATAATCGTCGGCGCCCAGCTCGAGACCGTAGAGCGTGTCATAGTCTTCATTTTTGCCGCTGACGATGATGATGGGGGTCATGTTCCGGGCGGCGCGGATCTTCTCCACGGCTTCGAAGCCGTCCATGCCCTCCATGGTGATGTCCATGAGGATCAGGGCGTAGGTGGTGGTGCGGAGCATGGCCAGGGCCTGTTCCGCGCTCCCGGCCACGTCAGCGGCCAGCTGGTTGCTGAGCATGACCTTCTTCAGGAGGCGCTGGATGCTGGGATCGTCATCAACGATCAGAACTTTTTCTTCCATTTTACCTGTCCTCTTTCTGTACAATTTTCCGAAGTTCCGCTATGATGGGAAGGGGAACGATCCGACCGGAAACGGGCAGGAATGGCTGCCGCCGGTATAGTAAGTATTTTTGTGTCGTTCCTAAAAGTATACTGTTTTTTTGACAACATGTAAATGAGGTTCCCGGTAAAAATCGACAAAATATCAAGAGCATAGTAATCTGCAGGGAGGAGATTCATGAAGGAGCTGAACAGAAAAAATAAAAAAGAACGCCGCTGGCTGGCGCTGTTTGCTGTGATCCTCGCGGTGACGGCGGTGTTGGCGGCTGTTGTTTTGGCGATGCTGTTTCGCAGCTATCGGAAAACGGTTCTGGACAGCCAGAGTGATCAGCTGATGAATATTTCCGAGAGCGTTGCTAATAACCTGGAAGTCTATCTGGAGAGCTTTCAGGATCTGGCCGAAGGGCTGGTGGTTCTGGATCAGTTTACGGAGGCCCGGGGGGAGCTGCTGGCAGGGGATGCGAATCCCATGCAGAATTTCCTCACGGAGATCGAAGGGGAACGAACGGAAGAAATCGTTTATCTGTGCTATACGGCAGCATCGGGTGAGTCCTGCGCGGTCGGGGAGGATCGCTCCTATACTTTGAGTAAATCCATGGGAGCGGGAGAAGCCTTCCAGGAGACGGAGATCATGGTGGACGGGGACGGCGCTTACTATTTCAGTCTGTCGGCCTCCGATGAGGCGGACGGGTGTCTGGTGCTTTATGTCCCTCTGGAGACGGTCTATGAGAAGACGGCTTCCTACATTCAGATGGGGGAGAACGGTTATGTCATGATCAAGGACTCTGACGGGCTCATTTTGATGCACCCGGTGGAGGAGCAGATCGGTATGGATGTACTTGCGGACCGGAAGGCGCTCTATCCTGATCTTGATTACAGTGAGCTGGAGACGCTGATCGGGAACCAGCTGGCCGGGAAGAGCGGCGTAGAGATTTATTATTCCTACTGGTGGGCGGACGATCCGCCGAGCCGTACGCAGAAGGTGTCGGCCTATTTGCCGGTGACCATCGGGGGCGATTTTCTGATTGTCAGTGCCGTGATGGATTACAGTGAGATCATCGGCCCGGTGCAGAGTGTGGGTCTGCGGATTCTGCTGTTTTCGGTTCTTCTGGTTCTTGTCCTGCTCGCCGGCATCCTGTTTATGTGGAACACCGTCACCAGACGAATAAAGATTGAGCGGGAAAATGCCTACCTGAAAGAAGTCAATGAGCGCCTGGAACAGCTGCGTAGGCAGGAGGAGATCCTGTCTCACCAGCAGCGGCTGCAGCTGATCGGTACGATGACGGGCGGCATCGCCCATGAATTCAACAACCTTCTGACGCCGATCATGGGCTATTCGGCGATGATTCTCGCGGGGATGTCGGAGGACGACGAGAATTACGAGGACATGCAGGAGATTCTGGGCTCCGCGGAGAAGGCCAAGGAGATCATTGATCAGATCACGCAGTTCAGCCGGAAGAATGCGGAGAAGATGTTCCAACCAATGCACATCGGCGAGGCGGTGAAGAAGGCGCTGATCATTACCGAGGCCGCCAAGCCGCGCAACATCACCATGGTCAGTGAAATCAACACCGAGCGGGATGTCTGTATGGGCAACCCGGTGCAGATCCATCAGATGATCGTCAACCTTTGCAACAATGCCATCCATGCCATGGGTTCAGAACCGGGTACCCTCAAGATTCGCGGGGAAGCCATGCAGCCCACGCGCAAGCAGGATCCGTTCTTCCGCGGGAAAGAGAAGAAATGGTTTTACCGCATCACGGTGGAGGACACCGGCTGCGGCATGAGTCAGGAGACCATCGACCAGATCTTCATTCCCTTCTTCACCACGAAGAAGCCCGGCGAGGGGACCGGGCTGGGGCTGGCCATCGTGCAGCGTCTGGTGGAGGCGCATGAGGGACTGATCTGCGTACACAGCGAGGAGGGAAAGGGTACCTGCTTCGTTATTTACCTGCCGATCCTGGAGGAGAGTCAGGGGATCGAGGTGGAGAATTATCACTGATCGGGAGAAAAACTGCGTCTCCTTTATGATCTAATAACGGTCGCTTCGTTCCAAAAAGAATGATTTTGGTATACTGTCTGACTCATGCGGCTGTTGTGGAACCGGTCGTCCTGCGTGACGTCTTCTCCAAGCCAGGCAGGGGGCTCGAAGGCCAGGGCCTCCTCCTCCGTGGGAAATTCCACCTCCGCCAGCACCATGTCGCCGAAGGGCTCACGGAATACATCCAGCTCCACGGTATAGGGGGCCAGCGGGATGCAGTAGCGCCGCTTGCAGATGCGGTTGCCGTCCGCCTTCGCAGCGAGATGCTCATAGGATTCTTTTGTCAGGGGCAGGTTGTACTCTTCACGGATCATCTTGCCGCTGCCCTTGTAGGTCAGAATATAGTCATCATCCTGGCGTCGTACCCGCACCACAGGGCCCCGACAGAGGTAGGCCTGCTCGATCTCGTGAAAGGGGTACCGGTCGAGATCTGCCGGGAGCTCCGGCACCAAAAACTTGCGTTCGATTTCCATGGGTTTGTCCTTTCAACTTTGTTTTTATATAGAGTATACTCCTCAAAAACGAAAAGAAAAAGTAAAACCACGGCATTGCCGAAAAAGACTTGATTTGCGGTTCGGTGTGTCTTACAATAGAAGGCACGTCATTGGAAATGAGACGTGAAGAAGACAGAAAGTATACGATATATACGATATCCCGCGGCGGCGGGAAAGGGAGATGAGACGACCATGATGAATTTCAGAGACAAAAAGACACAGCGCATTATTTCCATCATTATCATCGTTTTTCTGGTGATCTGCATGGTGGGAGGCCTGATGACGGGGCTGCTGGGGTATCTGTAAGGAGGACGTAATGAGAGAGAAGATTCTTTCTATTATAGAGACGAACGCGCGCATCGAACTGCAGGATCTGGCGGCGATGCTGGGCGCGACGGAGGCAGAGGTAGCAGAGGAGCTGGCCGCCCTGGAACGGGAGAATGTGATCTGCGGTTATCATACGCTGATCAACTGGGACAATACGCCCCGGGAGGTGGTCACGGCCATGATCGAGGTGAAGGTGACGCCTCAGCGCGGGATGGGTTTTGATAAGATCGCCGAGCGGATTTACAATTATCCGGAAGTGGATGAGGTGTATCTGATGTCGGGAGACTTTGATTTCACTGTGATCATCCGTGGGAAGAGCATGCGCGAGGTGGCGAACTTCGTGTCGGAGAAGCTGAGCCCTCTGGACGCGGTGCTGAACACGGCGACGCATTTTGTGCTGAAGAAATACAAGGATCACGGAACGATCCTGGAGAGAAAATCTGCGGATGAAAGGATGCTTGTCACACCATGAGAGAGATACTGTCGGACAAGGTCAGAGGGCTTGCACCCTCTGGCATCCGCAAATTTTTTGATATCGTGAGTGAGATGCCGGACGCGATCTCCCTGGGAGTCGGCGAGCCGGATTTTGATACGCCCTGGCATGTGCGTCAGGAGGGCATCGAGTCCCTGGAGCGGGGGCGGACTTTCTACACGTCCAACAGCGGTCTGATGCCGCTGCGGGAGGAGATCTGCCGCTATCTGGAGCGCCGCTGTCAGGTGCAGTATGACGCGGCAAAAGAGACGCTGGTCACCGTCGGCGGCAGTGAGGCCATTGACGTCGGCCTGCGGGCTATGCTGAATCCCGGGGACGAAGTGCTGATTCCGCAGCCAAGCTATGTCTCCTATCTGCCCTGTACGGTGCTGGCTGACGGGGTGCCGGTGATCATCGAACTGAAGGAAGAGAATGCCTTCAAGCTGACGAGACAGCAGCTTCTGGATGCCATCACGCCGCGGACGAAGGTGCTGATTCTGCCATTCCCCAACAATCCCACCGGTGCGATCATGGGACGCGCAGAGCTGGCGGAGCTGGTGGATGCGATCATTGAAAAGGATATTTTTGTCATTTCCGATGAGATCTATTCGGAGCTGTCCTATCACGGCGATCATGTCACCATCGCTTCCTTCCCGGGCATGAAGGAGAGAACGCTGCTGATTAACGGTTTCTCCAAGGCCTATGCGATGACCGGCTGGCGGCTGGGATATGCCTGCGGGCCGGAGGTGCTGATCAGTCAGATGACGAAGATTCACCAGTATGCGATCATGTGCGCTCCTACGACCAGTCAGTATGCGGCGGTGGAGGCCATGCGCAACGGTGATAAGGATGTGGCTTCTATGCGGGAGGCCTACAATCAGAGACGGCGCTTCCTGCTGAAACGCTTCGAGGAGATGGGGCTGCCCTGCTTTGAGCCGCACGGAGCCTTCTACTGCTTCCCCAATATCAGCCGCTTTGGTATGACCAGCGAGGAGTTCGCCACGAGACTGCTGCAGGAGGAGAAGGTGGCCGTCGTGCCGGGAACGGCTTTCGGAGACTGCGGAGAAGGCTTCCTGCGCATCTCCTACGCCTATTCTCTGGAGAATCTGAAGGAAGCTCTGGAGCGGCTGGAGCGGTTCATCGCCCGGCTGGATGAGAAAAAATGATGCTGCGGGCTCCCTGAAAAGGGGGCCTTTTTAGGAGGAAACAGAGGATATGCTGCATGTCGTTTTGCTGGAGCCGGAGATGCCGGCCAACACGGGAAATATCGGGCGCACCTGCGTGGCGACCGGGTCGAAGCTGCACCTGATCCGACCTTTGGGCTTTCAGATCAATGATAAGATGCTGAAACGGGCGGGCCTGGATTACTGGCCGGATCTGGATGTGACAGTCTATGATGACTATGAGGATTTCCTGGAGCGAAATCCCGGCGCGAAGATCTATATGGCATCCACGAAGGCGCAGCGCCTGTACACGGAGCCGGATTATGAGGACGGATGCTATCTGATGTTCGGCAAGGAGAGTGCCGGGCTGCCCGAGGAGCTGTTACTGGCGAATCGGGAGAACACGATCCGCATCCCCATGCTGCCGGACATCCGCTCTTTGAATCTGTCCAACTCGGTGGCTGTGGTGGTCTATGAAGCCCTGCGCCACCAGGGATTTGCCGGGATGCAGATCGAGGGGCAGCTGCACCGGCTGCACTGGTAGGCGGGATAACTCCGGGCGTGCCGTGCGGCAGCGCCTCGAAATGATTCGTTATTGAGCCAGGCTTATGAAAACGGCGGAAATTCCGTGGGCAGAGAGGCAAATATTTCATAATAATCCGGGCGGCTCCGTTTCAGGGAAATGGGGCGGCCCTTTTCGTTCAGAAAACAGTGCGCACTCTTCCCGGTGCAGCAGAGAACGCCGTCGCCCTCCCGGAGCACCTGGTAGCGGAGATTCAGACGCAGCCCGTCAAATTTCTCCACCGCAGCCTGAATCCTGACCGTCTCGCCGAAGCGGGTCATCTGGATGAATTTTCCCTCGACGGAGAGCACCGGGCTGATGATGCCGGAGGCCTCCATGACATCGTAGCCGAGGCCGATTTCTTCCAGCGTGTGCATCCGCGATTCTTCAAACCAGCGGATGTAGTTGGAATGGTGGACGATGCCCATTTTGTCTGTCTCATAGAACTGAATCTTGTGTTTCCAGGGTGTGATGGTCAGCATGATGAAATACCTGCTTTCTTAATGAATAAACGGCTTTACGGTGTACCAGTCGCGGGACGTGTAAGCAGCCTTTGTATCGGTCAGAAGATATCCCGGACCTCCTCCGTCCCGCCTCGCTGCAGGCGGAAGACGAATTCCGTTCCGGCGCCTTCGGTGCTGATGACGTCGATGGTTTCATTGTGGGCGGTAATGATTTCCTTGACGATGGACAGTCCCAGGCCGGTTCCCTTCTTGTCCTTGCCCCGGGAGGCATCGGTCTTAAAGAAACGGGTCCAGATCTGTTTCTGGTCGGCCCGGGAGATGCCGATGCCGTCGTCTTTGACGGAAATGAAGACCTTTTCCGCCTTCTCCGACACCCGGATGGTGATGGCGGAGTGATCGTGGGAGAATTTGATGGCGTTGTCCACGAGGTTGTAGATAACCTGCTGAATCTTTCCCATGTCGGCGTGGACCGGCACGGAGGCGGAGGAGAGGATCAGGTCGAAGGAGATATCCCGCATCTCACAGGAGCGCTCGAAGGTAGCGCAGACATTCTTGATCAGCGGGCAGATGTCGAAGTCTGAATACTCCAGATGCATGTTTTTCCGGTCCAGAGAGTTCAGCGAGAGCATGCTCTGCGTCAGGTTGTTGAGCCGTTCGGTCTCCTTGATGACAATGCGGATGTATTTCTCCTGATCCTCCGGGGCGATGACGCCGTCGGCGATGGCTGTGAGATAGCCCCTGATGGAGGTCAGCGGAGAGCGGAAATCATGGGAAACATTGGCGATGAACTTTTTTTGATAGTCCTCCGAGGAGGACAGCTCCTGTGCCATCAGGTTCAGCGTGTCGGCCAGCCGCCCCAGTTCATTGTCCGAGTCGATCTCAATGGTATGCTTCAGGTTGCCGGAGGCGTACTCCGAAGCGGCTTCCGAGATCTTGCGCATGGGCTTCAGCACGTCGGTGCGGATGACAACCAGGATCATCAGAGAGAGGAGAAAAACGATGAGGGCGGTGATGTACAGGGGGATCAACATCTGATCTCCCAGCGCCTGCGCCTCCGACAGAGGCATGTGGATGACCACATAGCCATAGGTTCTGAAATTGGCGGTGACAGGTGCCAGCACGCTGAGCATGTCTGTGGAGAAGGTGCCATAGTAGTTGCCGGTTCGGTAATTCTTCCGTGAATCGGCCGCGTCAAAATCAGCCACCGTGGTGTCGGTCAGGTTGCCGGAGGCAGCCGTATCGAAATAGATCATGCCGTCACCGGTCTGCAGCCAGATGCGCAGATTGCTGTATTCACAGATGGCCCGCAGCTGGTCACCAAAATCCGACGGCACGGAGCCGTCGGTGTAGATGTCGCTGTAGGCGTCGGCGATCTGCACGGCCTGATCATAGAGCTCGGAGGCCTTGCTCTCTACACTGCGCTGAATGGACAGGCTGGAAGAGAAGACAGCGACCACCGCGAAGCACAGGACGGCATAGATTACATAGACCAGGATAAATTTTACATAGAGAGTTTTTCTTTTCATGAAAACATGCCTTCAGAGTCTGGTGCCCTGCTTTTCAAACCGCCGGTCTTCCGCCGGGAAGCCGGCAGTCTGTAAAGAAGGCGTCAGCGGTTCTTGACCTCGAAGCGGTAGCCGATCCCCCAGACCGTAGCCAGACGCCAGTTCGCGTTGTCCTTCAGCTTCTCCCGCAGGCGCTTCACGTGGACGTCCACGGTGCGGCTGTCTCCGGCGTATTCATAGCCCCAGATGTGATCCAGAAGCTGCTCCCGTGTGAAGACCTGATTGGGCGAGGAGGCGAGGAAATACAGCAGCTCCAGTTCCTTGGGAGGCATCTCCAGATTCTCACCCCGATAGGTTACGGAATAGTTTGTCAGATTGACGGTCAGGTCGGGCAGCCGCACGATCTTCTCCGAGGGGGAAGCAGGGATATCCTGCTGCCGTCCGGTGCGGCGCAGCACGGCCTTGACCCGGGCGACCATTTCCTTGGAATCGAAGGGCTTGATGATGTAGTCATCGGCGCCCAGCTCCAGACCCAGCACCTTATCGAAGACCTCCCCCTTGGCGGAGAGCATGATGATGGGCGTCTGGGATTCCCGGCGGATCTCCCGGCAGACCTGATAGCCGTCCATGCCGGGCAGCATCAGATCCAGGAGGATCAGATCGGGCTTAAATGAGTGAAAGGCGATGAGGGCAGACTCGCCGTCCTCCACCGTCTTGGTTTCGAAACACTCCTTGATCAGGTACAGGGAGATCAGTTCGGAAATATTGGTATCGTCGTCTACGATCAGAATCTTCTGCTTGGACACAGTGATACCTCCTTCTTCTATATAAATATGAAATGATCATTTGAACTCAACAACGGTAACGCCGTAGCCGCCCTCGCCGAATTCACCGCCCCGATAGCTGGCGACGCGGTGCTTGTCCTTGCGCAGGAAGCTCTGGACAGCCGCTTTCAGGGTGCCGGTGCCGCGGCCGTGGATGATACGGACCGAGGGCATGTGGGCCAGGTAGGCGTCGTCCAGATATTTGTCCAGCTCGGGAATGGCCTCGGCGACCGTTTTCCCGATGAGGTTCAGCTCTCCGGAGACGGCGGCGGACTTGGACATCTTGATCTGGCTGGCGGTACTCTTTGTCTTCTTCCCATCGAAGGAGACGGTCTGCTCCTGGAGCAGCTCCAGGTCGCGGATATTGACCTGGGAGCGGAGAATGCCCATCTGGACGGTCAGGTTCCCCTTGGCGTTGGGCAGGGAGCTGACCGTGCCGTCCAGGTTCAGAGAAATCACGTGTACCGCGTCGCCGATACGGAAATCCTCCGGGGCGGAGGTTTTGTGTACACGTTTCTTCTGATTTCCGGCCAGCTTTTTATTGTTCTCGTCCATCTTGTCCCGCAGTTGGCTGCGCTCGGCTTCCATCTCCCGGGTGACGCGGACGCCCTGTTTATTCAGGTTGCGGATGGCCTTGTCGGCGGAATTTTTCGCCTCCTGCAGGATGTCCCGGGCTTCCTCCCGGGCCTTGCGCAGGACGGCATCCCGCTGCTCGTCGAGACGGCTCTGCTTCCGGGCGGTCTCCTGCTGCAGGCGCTCGGCCTCGTCCCGCAGGCGGGCGGCCTCCTTCTGATCCTTCTCCAGCTGGATCCGCTGGGCCTCCAGACCGGAAATGACGTCCTCGAAGGCTTCATCCTGCTGGCCGATGGAGGCCTGCGCCTCCTCGATGACCTCCTCCATCAGCCCCAGCTTGCGCGAAATGGCGAAGGCGTTGCTCTTGCCGGGGACGCCGATGAGCAGCCGGTAGGTGGGCCGCAGCGTCGCCACGTCGAATTCACAGGAGGCATTCTCCACGCCCGGGGTAGACAGGGCGTAGATCTTCAGTTCGCTGTAGTGTGTGGTGGCCACGGTACGGATGCCGCGGCGGTGGAGCCGCTGCAGGATGGCCATGGCCAGCGCCGCGCCCTCCGTGGGATCCGTGCCCGCTCCCAGCTCATCAAAGAGAACCAGGGAATGCTCGTCCGCAGCCTCCAGGATCCGCACGGTATTTGTCATGTGCGCAGAAAAGGTCGAGAGGTTCTGCTCGATGCTCTGCTCATCGCCGATGTCCGCGAAGACCTCGTGAAAGATGCCCAGCTGTGAGCCGGAGGCCGCTGGGATATGCAGCCCGGACTGCCCCATGAGGGTAAAGAGCCCCAGCGTCTTCAGAGTGACGGTCTTGCCGCCTGTGTTGGGACCCGTGATGACCAGAAGATCGAAATCCTTCCCCAGCCAGATGTCGATGGGAACGACCTTCTTCGCCGGGAGCAGAGGATGGCGTCCCTGCTTGATGTGGATGCGCCGCTCGCGGTTAAAGAGAGGCTCCGTTCCCTTGTATTGCCGGGAAAGCTGTGCCTTGGCGAAGACGAAGTCCAGATGAGTCAGTACCCGGAAATTCTCTGTCAGCGCCTCGGGATTCTCGGCAACCTGCTCGGAAAGGGCGGCCAGTACCGCCTCGATTTCCTTCGCTTCCTGAAGCTCCAGCTCACGCAGCTCGTTGTTCAGCCGGACGATCGGCATGGGTTCCACGAAGAAGGTGGAACCGCTGCCGGACTGGTCGTGAACCAGGCCGGGCACCTGAGCCCGGTATTCGGCCTTGACCGGGATACAGTAGCGGCCGTCCCGCACGGTGACGACCCCGTCCTGCAGATAATTTCGGTGACTGACGACCAACGCGTTCAGCTGATCATGGATTCGGTTGTGGATCCCCTTCATGCTGCGGCGCACCTTCGCCAGACCGGGGCTGGCCTCGTCACTGATCTCCTCCGGGGAAATGATGCAGCGCTTAATCTCGTGATTCAGGGGTGAAAGGGGCTCGATCGCCCCGAAATATCCCTCCAGGGAATCCGGTTCCTCCCGATCCTCCCTCCGCCCGTAGGACTTGGCGCGGGCGGCCACCGTCAGCAGTGAACTGACAGCCAGAAGCTCGGAAATGGTCAGAGAGCTTCCCACAGCCAGACGCAGGACCGAACCGCGGACATCCCTGACGCCGGAAAAAGCGACGCCGCCCTTGCCGCTGAGCCGCGTCTCGGCGTCGCTGGTTTCTTTCTGAGCGTTCTGAATCTCCGCCATCCCGGTCATTGGCGTAAGCTCCCGACACAGCTGCTTTCCGCCGGGGGTCTGCGCCAACTCCTCCAGGCGGGCTTTTATCTTGGTAAATTCCAGTGTATGGCAGGCTTTTTCATTCATGCTGCCAGTATAGCACATTTTCACGGCCTTGAAAATGTAAGATTTGCCTCGGAAACGTAAGAATCAAGTGACAAATTTTGAAATATGGATTATACTGTCCTTGGATAGTACGAAATGCGCGGCCGCAGAATGAGAGGGATGACAGGGGCGGCCGGCCGGGAAAACGCGACCCGCTGCGGGGACGCGGGGAGAGACAGGGAGATTTGAGTCTATGTCCGATTCAAACACACCGAAGGGGACGCCGGAGGCGGAACCTTCCTCCAAAAAAGAATTTATTCGTGAGACCATTGAGGAAAAAAAGCCCTCGAAGAGAAAGTGGATCCGCCGGATCCTGCTTCTGCTCATGCTGGCGGTAGCATTTGGCCTGATCGCCGCTCTTACTTTTGTGCTGTCGGAACCGCGGCTGAAGGAGATGCTCGCCGGAGAGGAGACAGAGGAAGCGATTCAGTTCTCCCGGGACAGCCTGGAGGCGGAAACAACGGCAGAGGCGGAAGATGGCGAAAGCAGTGAAAGCTCCGCCGAAGCGGATGAAGAGGCGCTGAAGGAGACCGTCGAGGAGCTGGTAGAGGGATACCTCTCGACTCGCGAAAGTGAAGAGGAAGAGGCGGCCTATACGGAGCTGGTCAGCGATATGGCTTCGGCTCTGCGCCGCAGCATGGTCACTGTCACTTCCGTACAGGCGAGCGAAGATATCTTCCAGCAGGAGTATGTGCGCAGTCAGGAGACCTTCGGTCTGATCCTGACGGAAACCAGCAGCCGGATGCTGATTCTGACGGAGACCTATCTGGTGAAGGACACAGAGACCGTGCTTGTCACATTGGGCAATAAATCCGAATACAGCGCGAGTCTGGTCGGGATGGATGAGACCACGGGACTTGCTGTGGTCGGCATTTCCCTGGAAGAAATGACGGAGGGAGATCTTTCCTATGTGGAGCCTGTGACGCTGGGGAATTCTTACATCTGCCAGGCCGGAGATACGGTGGTGGCGCTGGGGAATCCGATGGGTTATGTCCCGTCCGTGGCCTGGGGAATTATTTCCTATATTAATACAGCGCAGCAGGGAATTGACATGAATTTCCAGCTGATTCAGACGGATATTGCCGGCAGCAGCGAGGCGACAGGGATTCTGGTGAATCTTGACGGCGAGGTGGTCGGCTGGATCACGCAGGATTACAGCTCGGACGATACGGGAAATATGCTGGCGGCCATGTCCATTTCGGATATCAAGGGCTATATCGAGCGCGTTTCCAATGGGGAAGCAATGGCCTGCCTGGGCGTACAGGTGCAGGTGGTCACGGCGTCGCTCGCTGAGGAGCGGCAGCTGCCGCAGGGACTGTATATTTCCAGCTGTGTCAGCGGCGGTGCTGCCTATGAAGCGGGGCTGCAGAACGGCGATATCCTGGTGGGAATCGGTGAGGAGACGATTACGACCTTAAGCGGCTTGCAGGAGGTCCTCGCGAAATACGAACCGGGAGAGACGGTGACGGTCATCGTCATGCGCAGCAGCCGGAGCGGCGATGACCCCCAGACTTGCCACGAGACGCAGGGCGAGAGATAGAGAAGGTGAGCTGGAACCGGCGGTCTGTATCGTGGGCTGACCGGAGCAAACCGGGAACAGGAAGGATGAGACAATGAGATGGATTGAGACCATGCGGGAGGGAGATCGGATCTCCGATATCTACCTGTGTAAGAATAAAGTAAACGCCAAGACCAAGATCGGGAAATCGTACTATTCCCTGCTGCTTCAGGACAAGACGGGCACCGTGGACGGCAAGGTGTGGGATCTGAGCAGCTGCATCGACCATTTCGAGGCCATGCAGTACATTCATATCGACGGAGATGTGACGACCTTTCAGGGAAGTCTGCAGCTGAACATCCGCCGGATCCGTCTGGCGCGGGAGGGAGAGTATAATCCGGTCGATTATCTGCCCACCTCGCCGTATGACCGGAAGGAAATGTATCAGAAGATCGTGAAGCTGGTGGACAGCATTCAGGATGAATCGCTGCATGCACTGGCAGCTTCCTTCTTTGTAGAAGATAAGGAGTTTATGCAGGAATTTGTCGCCCATTCGGCGGCGAAGAGCGTCCACCACAGCTTCCTGGGCGGGCTGCTGCAGCACACTTTGCGGGTGACGGAACTGTGTGATTTCTACTGCAGGCAGTATCCGGCGCTGAACCGCGACCTTCTGATCACCGGAGCGCTGTGCCACGACATCGGGAAGCTGCGCGAGCTGGCATCCTTCCCGCAAAATGATTATACGGACGACGGTCAGCTGCTGGGGCATATCGTCATCGGTTACCAGATGGTCATGGAGCGCATCGCGACGATTCCCGGGTTTCCGCCTCGCAAGGCTTCGGAGCTGGGGCATCTGATCCTCTCGCACCATGGGGAACTGGAGTATGGCTCCCCCAAGAAACCGGCGCTGATTGAAGCGGTGGCGCTGCACCATGCCGACAACACAGACGCGAAGCTTGAGACCATGAGCGAGCTCCTCTCCGGCGCCCTCAACGACACGGACTGGCTGGGGTATCAGCGGCTGCTGGAGACAAATATCCGCAAGACAAGTCAGTGAGGAGAGTCGTGTCGTTTTGTACAGCGAACGGATGAATGAAGCGGGAAAATGAAATTCCCTAAATAATGAAAAAACGGACGGCGCTCTGGAAATGTGATACCCGGAGCGCCGTCGTGTCATACCATACAGATGCCTGTCGGAAGGGAATGAGAATAAATATGGAAAAGAATACGCTTGTCCAGGTTCAGATCGAAGACATGACCGAGCAGGGCGAGGGAATCGGCAAAGTAGACGGATACACGTTATTTATCAAGGACACAGTGGTTGGTGATTTCGTAGAAGCGAAAGTGATCAAAGCGAAGAAACGATACGGTTACGGGAAGCTGCTGCGAATCCTCACCCCATCCCCCGACCGGGTGGAGCCCCGCTGCCCCGTGGCCGGACCCTGTGGCGGCTGCCAGCTGCAGGCGATGAACTATGCCGGTCAGCTGGCCTTCAAACGCCGCAAGGTGGAAAACCATTTGCGCCGTCTGGGCGGCCTGGACGTTCCGGTGGAACCGGTCCTCGGCATGGAGGATCCCTGGGAGTACCGGAACAAATGTCAGGTGCCGGTGGGACGAAACCGGGACGGCCGGATTATCTGCGGCTTCTACGCCGGGCGTACGCACAGCATCATCGAGACGGAACACTGCTATCTGGGAAATGAGATCAACGATCAGGTGCTGTATCTGGTGAAGGCTCATATGGAGACATACGGGATCGAACCCTACGAGGAGACCACCGGCCAGGGGCTGGTGCGCCATGTTCTGGTGCGCCAGGGCCGCGCGACCGGGGAGATCATGGTTTGCCTCGTCATCAACGGACGGCGCCTGCCGCACGCAGATCAGCTCGTGGAGGCGCTCTGCGCCATCCCCGGAATGACGTCCGTTTCTCTGAACGTCAACCGGGAGAGAAACAACGTGATCCTGGGGCAGGAGCTGATCAATCTTTACGGTCCGGGCTATATCGTGGACCGCATCGGAGACATTTCCTATCAGATCTCCCCGCTGTCCTTCTATCAGGTGAATCCCGTGCAGACCGAAAAGCTCTACGCCACCGCTCTGGAATTTGCCGGACTCACCGGGAACGAGACCGTCTGGGACCTTTACTGCGGCATCGGAACCATTTCTCTGTTCCTGGCGAAACAGGCGAAACAGGTCTACGGTGTCGAGATCGTACCGGCCGCCATTGAAAACGCCCGGGAAAACGCTGTGAGAAATGGAATCGACAACGCGGAATTCTTCGTTGGTCGGGCCGAGGAGGTTCTGCCGGAACATTACCGGAAGGTATGGGAGGAGACCGGAGAGAAGCTCCGCGCTGACGTCATCGTCGTCGAGCCGCCGCGGAAGGGCTGCGAGGAGACGCTTTTGG
>JAJQDL010000189.1 GCA_021202235.1 Lachnospiraceae bacterium | reverse complement strand
CGGCGGACCAGGAATTCACCATCACGTAAGCACCAACTCCGGACTCGTTCGAGAACACGCCCCGCTTCATACCCCAGGTGACAGCCATCTTCACGCCGGAGCCGACAATGCCGCCGCCGACGGCCTTCATGGCGAAAGCCCCCTTGAAGATGGACGCGAGAGCAGGAATAATCGAACCCACATGAGCAATGCAGACCACCAGCGCACCGATGATATACAGGATCGCCATGAAGGGAACCAGCTTCTCTGTCACGGATGCGATTCGCTTGATGCCGCCCACGACCACCAGACCGGCCAGGATCATCAGGACGACTCCTGTCACAATCTTGGGAATATTGAAAGCAGCCAGCATATTTCCGGCGATGGAGTTGATCTGGCTCATATTTCCGATACCGAAAGAAGCCAGCAGGCAGAAAATTGAAAACAGCACAGCCAGAATAGCACCCACCTGCTTCATGCCCTTTTTCGAACCGAGACCGTCGCGCAGATAGTACATGGCTCCGCCGCTCCACTCATCCTTCTCATTCTTGCGGCGATAGTAGATGCCGAGTACATTCTCGGAGTAGTTGGTCATCATACCAAAGAACGCAACGATCCACATCCAGAAGATCGCGCCCGGGCCGCCGTAGAGCAGCGCCGAGGCCACACCGACGATGTTGCCGGTACCGATGGTCGCCGCCAGCGCCGTGCAAAGGGACTGGAACTGCGAGATCGAGTGGTCGTTTTTCCCGGTATGCTCCGTGATATGCTTATCCGTGAAGATACTGCCCAGCGTATGGGACAGCCAATACCCGATGTGGGAGATCTGAAATACCTTTGTCAGTACAGTCATCAGAATGCCGGTTCCCACCAGAAGCACCAGCATGGGGATGCCCCAGACAAAGCTGTTGACAGCGCTGTTTACCTGTGTGATCAATTCAACCATAGACTCTTTTCCTCCTGTGTCCTCTCTTCCGTGCGGCACCCCGCTCTGCCGAACGGATCCTTCGTTTCACATTTGTTATTTTACGAAATCTATGGATAACCTTAACACAATATTTATCGTCAGTCAATAAAAAATTAAGTTTTTCTTCGTTAAATTTATGTTTTATTATATTTAAATCACTATTTTATAATTATATTTTGATTTGGTACACCCGTTTTCCTCTTTTCAGCCTACACCATACACCCACGGATTCAGTTCCCGATGTTGGCCGATCCAATCCCGGGCAAAGGACAAGAAACACTTCGCCGCACCGGAGAGTTCCGCCTCTTTCCGGTAGCACATCATCATATCATAATACAGATGAGGCTCTAAGGGCAGACAGCATACACCCGAGTATGCCGGAATCTTCTCCTCCACTCCATGTATCAGGGCAATGCCAATCTTCTCGCATACCATCTGTATCAGATCATCCACCGCAGTCACGGTCACTGCCGGATTCGGGACAAATCCGGACCGATGAAACAGTTCAGTAAATGCATCGTCACAGATCAGATCATCCCACAGAGAAATGATTTTCTCCCCGCGAAGTTCCTCCAAACTGACTGCATTCTGCTTCGCCAGCGGATGGCATTCATTGACAAGAACCAGCACTTCTTCACGGTAATACGGCATACAGGCAAGCTCCGGAGAGAGAGGCAGCATATCCGAGACAAAGGCGATCTCTGCCCGCCCGGCCCTCAGTTCCTCCAGATAGCGATTCGGTCGATGACATTCAATCCGGTAATCTGGACAGGCTCTCTGAAAATCAATCAAAAGCTGAATGATGCGTCCCTGAGAACACAAACGCACAACCTTTGCTTCCTCCTCCAGGCCATGCAGGATACTGAAGCATTGCTCCTGCGCCAGAATGATCTTCCTGGCACCTGCGGCAAAAATTCTCCCCTGATCATTCAGAATATATCCTTTTTTCGAGTGATCAAAAAGAGGAGTCCCGACCTCTTCCTCGAGAGCCTGCATATGGCGCGCCAAAGTAGACGGCGAGACACACAGTATCTCTGCGGCCGCGCAGGAATTCTTCAGTTCCGTCAGTACAAGAAACTCTTCCAGATATTTTATTTCCAAATCGTATGGCCTCCTTCCGGTATGCAATACTCACTGCAATCTCCTGTATCATACATAAAACCCGAAATGGTTGCAACAGCAAAAACGACCCGCAAAATGCAGGCCGTCTCTGTGAAGGGTTATCATGCTAATTCTTTATTCATCTGCCACCACTGTAGCGGGAGAATTGTGAATGCCGCCGTCAACAATGACGGAGATTCCATTCGTGAATCCGGACTCGTCACTGGCCAGATACAGCGCCAGATAGGCAATCTCCATGGATGTTCCGACACGCTTCAGCAGCTGTGTCTCCGTCATGGCCTTATAGGAGGCCTCGTCAGGAAATGCATTTTTCAGCATCGGCGTCTCAATGGTCCCCGGTAGGATACAGTTCGTGCGGATATTATACTGTGCCAGGTGGACAGAGGCTGCACGCGACAGCGCATCGCTGGCGCCCTTGCTGGCGCAATAGGCCGTCAGCCCACCACCGGAATTGGCCGCTGCCATCGAAGAAACAACGACAATCGTCCCTCCGCCAATTTTCTTCATATACGGAACGATTGTTTTATAGCCGAGCATCTGTCCCCAGCCATTGATATCCATCACGCGTTTCCAGTTGTCATAGTCAATTCGATCATAAGGAACCGAATCCAGAATACCGGCATTATTCACCAGAATATCAATCTTGCCGAAACGTTTCTCTGTCTCCGCTGTGACCTCGATCCAGTCCTCTTCCTTCGAAACGTCCTGGCGCATAATCAGAATATCATCATCATACCTGCCATCCGCATTGAAATCCGCGACGATCGACTCCATCTTCTCCGGATGACGTCCGGTGGTCACGACCTTCGCGCCCTCCTTGACAAACAGTTCGGTGCAGGCAGCGCCCATGCCGCTTCCGCCTCCGGTAATGATGGCTACTTTCCCACTCAGTCTTCCCATACTCGCACGTCCTTTCTTCTGCACAAACAATAAAAGTATTACAGATAAACAAAATTTTATCACAGAATTTCGGCCGGCAGTCCCCGGATATTGCAAGCAGTTCCGTCAATATTTGCATCAAACGATGCGGGCGGCAAAAAGATACAGCTCTTCGAGCATCTTAAAACTTCGCGAACACCATCTCCTTCGTGGCGCGATTCATGATTTCACACTCTCCCTCCTCGTTCACGACGACCACATCCTCGATGCGAATGCCAAAGTCCCCGGCAAGATAGACGCCCGGCTCGATGGAGAAGGCCATCCCCCGTTCCAGATGAATTGGATTCGACTGCTTGATATCCGGCGCTTCATGAATCGTATAGCCGACCCCGTGCCCCAGGCGATTGATCAGAGTATATGCCAGGCCCTTCTCATCGAGGACCTCCCGGGCCCGCCGGTCGATGTCCGGTACAAAGGCACCTTCGCGCACCAGCTTCTCCGCCTCCAGGTTGCTGCGTACGACCAGATCATAAATTTCCCGGTGCCTTGCGTCGGGTTCCCCGACGAAAACCATCCGGGTCATATCTGAGTACATGCCCCGTACCGTACAGCCGTAGTCCAAAAGGACCATATCACGTTCTCCGACAATCCCCTGACAGTCACTGTAATGCGGATAGCTGCTGTTGGCGCCGCAGCCGACGATACACTCGGCGCTTCCGCCTCCGAGCTCCGTCATCCGGCGAAGAAGAAAATCCTGAATCTCTTTCTCACTCTGTCCGGGACGGATGACGGAAATAACCTCCTCAAAGACCCGATCGACGATTGCTGCCGAATCTCTGAGCGCCTCTAATTCCTCATGCGTTTTGTGGATCCGCATCCGCTCCAGGAGCGGCTTCCCATTCTTGAAAATCACATCCACCTTGTCCATAATCTCCAGCACATTGAATGCCTGAGCCGTGGAATTCACCGCGATCGTGCTGCTGAGCAGACCTTCCTGCTCCAGAGCTTTCCCCACTACCTCGGTCATCACTTCTCCGTCAAACCAGGCGTACAGCCGAACCGAAGCAGGCAGGGCGGTCCGGAATTCCTCCTGATAAAGAAGGTTGCAGATATAGAACATCTCTCCATCCTGCTTTACAAAAAGCCCCTGAAAACGCTCACAGAGCATCGGATCAAAATCTCCCAGAAGGAATCGCAGTTCCTCCCCCGGAGACAGCATCATGGCATCATACGGAGAGTTCTGCAGTTCTTCCGTCAGCCTCTTCATGTAAAACTCATTCATTGATGATCCTCCTTCTTTTTGATCAGACAGCTTTCCCTGATCCCCTACCCCGGATTTCCCGATTCCCAACCGTATAGCCGTCAGGATTTCCTGGTATTTCTCCCGAAAACTGCCCCTTCCCACAGTCTTTCAACCACGGTCAGGGGCAGCTATATCCTAGATAGTTTTATTCTCTTTGTCAAGCGTCTTTTTTCTCAGCACAGACGTCTTACTGCGGGTCATTCTGCCGCAGTCGCGGCAGCCTTTCTGGATTCCGCCACAGAAAGCTGTTACTCCGCCAGATGGCAGGCCATTTTATGGCCTGGCGCGATCTCGCGCAGCGCCGGCATCTCAGCGAAGCACTTCTCCGTGGCCCGCGGGCAGCGCTCGGCGAACCGGCAGCAGTCCTTTGGGTTGATGGGGCTGGGGATCTCTCCCTTGATGGGGATCCGCTTATTGCTCTTCGCGATCTTGGGATCCGCCTCAGGGATAGAGGACAGAAGCGCCTGCGTGTAAGGATGCGTCGGATGAGCATAAAGCTCCTCAGTATCCGCGGACTCTACCACTGTGCCCAGATACATGACCACCACCCGGTCAGAGATGTACTTGACCACGCTCAGATCATGCGCAATGAACAGATACGTCAGTCCGTGCTGTTCCTGCAGATCCTTCAGCATATTGATGACCTGCGCCTGAATGGACACGTCCAGAGCTGAAATCGGCTCGTCGCAGATAATGAATTCCGGATCTACTGACAGAGCCCGGGCGATGCCGATTCTCTGACGCTGTCCGCCGGAGAACTCGTGGGGGAAACGGCTCATATGATCCTTGTTCAGTCCCACCTGCCGCAGCAGAAGCTCCACCTTCTCGTCCGCCTCTTTACTGGAAGCTCCATGATTCTTCAATCCCTCACCAACGATCTCTTTGACCGTCATACGGGAATTCAGAGAGGAGTAGGGATTCTGAAAAATCATCTGTACCCGCTGACAGAACTCCTTCTGCTCTGCCCTGGTCAGCTTGGTCACGTCCTTCCCGTCGAAGATCACCTGTCCCT
This sequence comes from Lachnospiraceae bacterium, assembly GCA_021202235.1. GTDB lineage: Bacteria > Bacillota > Clostridia > Lachnospirales > Lachnospiraceae > UBA3305. The sequence goes on along the minus strand of JAJQDL010000189.1, from coordinate 11,013 downwards.
TGGTCGGTTCATAAAGACGGATGATACAGCGGCCGGTTGTCGACTTTCCGCAGCCGGACTCTCCTACAACCGCCACAGTCTCTCCTTTATAAATGTTAAAACTGACGCCGTCCACAGCCTTCAGCGTTGCATTCCGGGACATCTGGAAATATTTGCACAGTTCTTTTACCTGTACGAGAGGTTCCTGCTTTGTACGATCAATCATTTTTCGCCTCTCCTTTCTCCAGCACCACGGCATTCTTCTTCCTCAGCACCGTCTCCGGCGCGTAGGCATGCTGCAGCCAGCAGCTGGTCTCATGATTTTCGCCCACCTGGTACGTCTCCGGAGGATATTCCTTACATACGTCCATGGCGAACTCACACCGCGCCGCGAAGGGGCATCCCACAGGCGGAGCAAACAGATCCGGCGGCGTTCCCTCGATGGGGCTCAGCTTCTCATCCTTCTTCGTGTCCAACCGGGCGATGGAGCACATCTACCCCGTGGTCTAAGGATCAGCCACATCGTATAAAATTACGTCCACAAGGGCTCTTTCCACGACCTTGCCGCCGTACATGACTCCCACACGGTCACAGAGACGGGCAATCACGCCCAAATCGTGCGTAATGATAATGATGGAGGTTCCCATCTTCTCCCGCAGTTCCAGGAGCAGATCAAGGATCTGCGCCTCAATCGTCACGTCCAGAGAGGTCGTAGGCTCATCACAGATGATCAGTGACGGCTTACTCACCAGAGCGATAGCGATCATCACACGCTGCTTCATACCGCCGGAGAGTTCATGCGGATACTGACGATACCGCTTCTCCGCATCATTGATCCCCACCTGACTCATAATCTCCAGGGCACGTTCCTTCACGACCTTCTTGTCCACCCCGCGGCCCAGGAAAACCTCTTCAATCTGGTTGCCGACCCGCATCGTGGGGTTCAGGGAGGTCATGGGATCCTGGAAAACGAAGCCGATGTCGCCGCCGCGCAGCTGCCTCAGCTCCTTTTTGGTCATCTTCAGTACGTCTTTCCCGTCAAAAAGGATCTCTCCCCCTCCGAAGAAGCCCGGAGGCTCCGGGTTCAGACGCAGGATACATTGCGCCGTCACACTCTTGCCGCAGCCGGATTCACCGACGATTCCCAGAATCTCACCGCGCCGCACCTCGAAGCTGACGTCACGGACTGCCTTGACCTCGCCGCCGTATGTATGAAACGAATATACTACATTTTTCAGTTCAAGAATCTTATCTTCCACAGCTCAGTCCTCCTTATTCCGTTCCGCGCAGTTTCGGATCCACCGCGTCGCGCAGGCCGTCACCGAGCAGGTTCAGAGCCAGCATGGTTGTACAGCTTGCCATCGCCGGGATATAAAGCTCTTGAGGGTAGATTATCAGATACTGAATGCCTTCATTCGCCAAAACGCCCCAGCTGCAGTCCGGAGCCGCAATACCGACGCCGATATAGCTCAGGAACGCCTCCTGGAAGATTGCTCCCGGGATAGCCATACACATGTTGGTAATCATCATTCCAAGAATATTGGGAATAATATGACGAAGAATGATAACAATGTCAGAAACGCCCATGACCTTGGCCGCCAGAACAAAATCCTGCTCCTTCAGCCGGTAGACCTCGCCGCGGACGAACCGGCAGGTACCGATCCAACCCACAATACAGAGCGCAACCACCAGTGCCATCACGCCCTTGCCCAGCACCATCATGACCAGAATGGTGATAATCAGAGAAGGAATGCCATAGAGAATATCCACGATCCGCATCACGATCATATCCAGCTTACCGCCGTAATAGCCGCAGAGTCCGCCAATCACGGCACCCACACACATATTCACCAGAGCGGACACCAAACCGATGGACAGAGACACACGGCCTCCTCTCCAGACACGCACCCACAGATCGCGTCCCACCGAGTCGCATCCAAACGGGTGCTGCAGGGAAGGGAGCGCATTCATCAGCGAAGAGTTCGTAGCTGTGTACTCATATTGACTCAGGATGGGCGCGAAAATGGACAGCAGCGCATACAGAGCGATAATAAACAGCCCGATCATCGCAGTCTTATTCTTCCGGAAACGCCGCCAGGCATCCTGAAAAAAGGTAAGGGACGGACGACTGATTGTTTCCATCTCCTCCAGATCCTTGCCTTTTATTACAAACAGCTCTTTCTTGAATTCAGCCATACTCTTCACCTACCTTTTCCCGATGCGTACTCTCGGATCTGCCACACCATAAAGGATATCCACGATCAGATTGCAGAGAACCAGGAAAAAGCCGTAAAAAACAGTCATTCCCAAAACCATAGAGTAATCGCTGTTTGTGATACTGTCCACGTAGTATTTGCCCATGCCGGGAATTGCGAAGATCGACTCGATAACAAACGTACCAGTCAGCACGGAAGCCACCGTCGGTCCCAGCATCGTCATGACTGGCATGATCGCATTACGAATCTGATGTTTGCAGGTAATCCGCATCTCCGACAGCCCCTTCGAACGGGCCGTCTTGATATAATCCTGAGACGTCACCTCCAGCATACTGGACCTCATTATTCGTGAGACCGAGGCCAGTGTATAGAAGCCCAGCGCAATGGAAGGCAAGATCGTGTACCTGAATCCCTGATATTTGGCAATGGGAAGAAGTCCCCACTTGATTCCAAAGAAATACTGGAGCACCGCTCCCATAATAAAGTCCGGCACACTGGTGCCGATGATTGCTACAAACACACAGAAAAAATCAATCTTATTTCCCCGGTTTCTGGCTGCCAGGATGCCGAGTACCAAGCCAAAGGAAACTGCAAAAACCAGAGCACGTATTCCCAGATCCGCAGAGTATGGAAATGTCTGTCCAATGATATAGTTTACAGTCTTATTGGTATACTTCATGGAATAGCCGAAATTTCCCTGAAGAAGATTACCCATATATGTCAGATACTGCTGCCACATAGGCTTATCGAAACCATAGTAGGCGTTCATATTCGCTGCCACTTCTGCTGTCAGCTTCGCGCTGGTAAATGGTTCTCCCGGCAGCAGACGCACCAGAAAGAATACGATGGTCACAAGCGCCCAGAGCGTTAGAATTGCCGCTACCAGACGCTTTGCGATGTATTTTGCCATTCGCTTTCTCCTCCTTTGCTCAATGCCCGTTTACAGTTACTATCGCGAAGGGGGTGGCATCATCCCCTGTCACCCCCTCCGCTGCTGCCTGTCTGAATCCGCTATGAAAGCCATCCGTTTCCGCCTGCCAGATATCGGAGCTGCAACACAGGCCCCCTGCCTCTGACTCGGCTGACATCCGGAACTTCCATAAAACTAACTCATCATCAGCTCACGATATCCACATAGACCCAGTCGATGTTGACGCTGCAGAAATAGAAGTTCAGTCCGGTCACGTCGTCATCTACCAGATACCAGGCATTTCTCTGCTGAAGCGGGACAAACGCGCCGTCCTCCATGAGAATCTGCTCTGCCTGATTCAGCATATCCATACGGGCTGTCTCATCCGTCTCTGTTACAGATGCGTTCAGCAGCTCGTCAAACTCTTCATTGTTGTAATTCGCATAGTTATAATTTCCGGTACCCAGGAAAAGTTCCAGATAGGTATAGGGATCATCATAATCCGGACCCCAGCCGGTGAAGGCCATCTCGTAATCGCCAACATCCAGCACACCAGAATACATCTCAGAATAGGTTCTCTGCTCCAGATTCACCGTGATGCCGAGAGCAGTCTGCAGAAGATCCTGAATAACCTCGCCCTGCTTCTTCGTGGATTCTGAATCGGTGATCGTAATCGTCACACTCAGTTCAGAAGCATCCGAAACCCCCAGTTCCTCCATGGCCGCCGCCAGATACTCCTGCGCCTTATCCTGGTCACCATCCACAGGATAAGAATAGCTGCTCAGATCATAGGTCTCACCATAGGTAGAATCACCCACTGTCAGGCCGGAGAAGACCAGGCCGACATATCCGTCATACACACCGCTGTTTGCCAGCGTATTGTACTCAGTACGGCTCAGCGCATAGTTAATCGCCAGGCGGAAATTCTTATTCTGAATCGCTTCGTTGTCGCAATCGAAGTTGAACAGCAGGTAATCCACATTTCCGTTCGTCCAGCAGATCGCCGTATCGGAATAAGACTCAACATAGGCGGTGGGAACGGAGACATAGTCCAGATCACCGGCCTCATACATGGCCAGAGCCGTATCTGTGTTGTCAATGACACTCAGCTCCACACGATCCAGGTTGATGGACTCGGCATCCCAGTAATACTCGTTGGGTTCGAAGATGTACTCATTATTCTCAGAGCTCACCAGCTTGTAGGGACCGGAATAAACATTCTTGTCAGCCGTTGCTGCAAATTCCGTGCCGTACTCTTCCACCACATCCTGGCGCAGCGGCGCAAACTGTCCGCTGGAACCGATCAGGCTCAGGAAGTAGGAGGTCGGATTCTCCAGTTCCACAACCAGTGTAAAATCATCCTCAGCGGTCACGCCCAGCTCACTGGGATCCATTTCGCCGGTCTCCACAGCCAGACCGTTCTTGATGTACTCGCCGATGAAGGCATACGGGCTGGCGGTATCGGGATCCATCAGTCTCTGCAAGCTGTAAACAAAATCCTGCGCCGTAATCTGTTCACCGTCACTCCAGTAGGAATCCTCTCTCAGATGGAAGGTGTAGGTCAGACCATCATCAGAAATCTCCCAGGTCTCAGCGATACCAGGGGTGATTTCACCGGCGGTGTTCCGCACCAGACCCTCCGTGATGGCGTGCTGGATCTCGTTGTCGCCGATGCTGTTGCCCTTGGTCGGATCCAGCGTCGTAGGTTCAGTGCTGACAGAGTAACGGAATACCTTTTCTGTCGTGGAATCTGCATCCGCCGTATCGCCGGAGCTGTCGCTGGTCTCCGCCGTCGTCTCCGCACTGTCCGCCGCTGCCGTCGGGCTGTCGGAGCTGCTCGAGCTGCTGCTGCAGCCAGCCAGTCCTACGACCATCGTGGCCGCCAGGAGAATTGCCAGGGTTCTTCGCTTCATAGTGTGTCCTCCTTTTCATGTAAAGTTCTATGAGCTCGCATGTAGCACCTGTCGGGTCTTCATGTTCCTTCCCGCAGTCATGCCCGGTTCCTGATCCTGACACATCCTGTTTTCGAAAAATGAATCCCCGGTTCTACCATTATTTCATGACCCGCAGCCGGATCATCCCCTCGCTTAAATGAATGATGATAAAAACGCAGGCGCATGGAAGCTTGATTCTTTCCACGCGCCCTTGCAGTTTTTATTATAGTTCTCTTTTCACTGTTTGTCTACCTGTTTTTTAATTTTCTTAAGTTTTTTGGCAGGTACGTGAAAAAATCATCAATTTATGACATGCAAAACGAACGAAAATTCAGTCCTTTGAACTTCATAGTCTTCTGCGAGGCCATACGTCTTTTACACGATCAGGCAGCGCCGGCATCGATACTGTACGAAGTTTTACTTCCTGATCACTTACGTATCCCCGCGTCAGACCACTGTCTCGCCAGATGTTAATAGAATACATTCTATACATCTGTTTGTCAACAGTTTTCTGAAATTATCGCATTTTTTGCCACAAGATGGGAAAACCGGTTATTTTTCCCAATTCGGATAAAAATTCTTTATCGCAGCAGAGTTTATTCTCAGCTTACAATTCCAGCAGCTCATGTGTGGCGGGTGTCAGTATCTCATATCCTCTCTCGGTGATAAGACCCTGATCCTCAACACGCACACCTCCCCAGCCCGGAATATAGAGCCCCGGTTCCACCGTCAGCACATGATTCACCGCCAGTTTATCCTTCCAGGTGGGTCCGAGCATGGGGACTTCATGAACAAACAGTCCCACACTGTGGCCAATCCCGCTGTAATGGTACGGCATGTATTCCGTATCCCGAATGGCTTCCAGAGAAGCCTCATAGCATTCCACTCCCGTGACGCCCGGCCGGATATACGCCTCGGTGTCTTCGGTCATCCGACGGCAGAGATTATAAACCTCCCGCTGCTTCGTGTCAGCCCGCCCGACGACCAGCGTCCGGGTCATATCCGACAGATAGCCATGATACTGGCAGCCGTAATCCATCAGCACGAAATCACCATACTCCAGCGACTTTGCACCGGGAATCCCGTGCAGCAGGGATGTCCGCGAACCGAAGAGCACGATGCCCCCGTAGGGTTTGGTGTCCGCTCCCTCCATCACCATGTAGTGCATCAGTCGGGAGGCGATCTCCTTCTCCGTGACTCCCACACGCAGATCCTTCACGATCCGCTCGAAGGCCCGTGAAGCGATATCACAGGAAATCCGCAGGTTCTGAACCTCCTCCGGCGTCTTTACCGCCCGCAGCTCCTCGATGACATTCACCGTGGGAACCAGCTCTGTATCAAGCTCCTCCTGCAGGGAATGCCAGATCTCATAGGTCAGATAATCAGCCTCAAATCCAATCGCCTTTACCTCGTCCTGCCGGGCCAGGGCCGCAATCGCCTTTCCCTTGCTGTAGCCGTATTCATTCCGCCAGTCCACCACCGGATAGTCCGGGCATTCCAGCGACGCCTGCTCCGTGTACCGGGGATCCGTAATCATATACTTCCCCCGCCGGGTGATAAACAGAGAGGAATCCGCCCCTGTAAATCCGCTGATGCAGCGGACATTTGGCTCCTTTGCGATATAAAAACCGTCCAGATTTTTCTCTTCCATGCAGGCTCTCAGCTGCTCCAGTCGATTCATCTTTCCTCGCTCCTTCAATCTGTCTCTTCCGGCGCCGTCTTCACGGCAAAGTCAGAAACAGAGACGTCCATTATTTTTCTGAAATGTCTATCGTGAGGCCATGACGGCCTCGATTTCCTCAATGCTGCGCGGGATGGATGCCGTCAGGTTCTCACAGCCGTCCTCCGTTACCAGGCAATTGTCCTCCAGACGGAAGCCGATGCCCCACTCTTCACAGTAGATACCGATATCCACACAGAACACCATTCCCGGTTGAACCGTCTCCGCCTCAACCAGATCATGAACATCGTATCCCACATGATGCGCGCCGCCGTGCCAGATGTATTTTCCCACATCCTCATAGCGGTCGCAGAGACCGATCGCCTTCAGCTGCGTGAAGTTGTACTCCCGCGCCAGCCGGTCCACATCCGCCATCGGCATCCCCGGACGGATGATCGAGAACATATGCTGCGAAGTATTATAGGCACAGGTGTACAAAAGCCTCTGCTTCTCAGAGAACTTCCCGTTGCAGGGCCAGCCGCGGGACACATCATTGAAGAGATTGTCATACTTCGCCCCCACATCGTTGAGGATCATGTCTCCATCCTTCGCCTGACCGGTATATGCATAATAATGAATACAGAAATTATTCTCCCCCGCGGAGATAATACTGGGGAAGGCCGGAGTCAGCACACCGTGCTGCGCCAGCGCGTAGTCAAATTCCGCCTTGTACTGATATTCGTACATACCGGGCTTTGAAGCGCGCATCATAGCCAGGATCCCTGCCCGGGTGATCTTCACCGCCTCACGGATAGCCTCGATCTCGCAGGGCTGTTTGATCGTTCTCTGCCGCCGCAGCTGAGGCGTCAGATTCAGGATTTTAACAAAAGGATAGGTGCAGCGCATCCGCTCCGCCATCCGGAACGCTTCCGTATCTTCATCTTCCGCCTCACACTTATACAGATCCAGCGCCACTGTATCAATATGGCCGCTGCCCATCTCACGGTGCAGACAGTTATCAAACTCCGAAAGAAAGTGAATCTCCTCCACACCGGACTTCTCCCGGACCTCGTCCGGCTTCATCCGCACGCCGGTCCAGCGCTCCGCGAAAGCATCCGGCGGCAGAATGAACAACCGCTCGCGGACTTCCCCACAGTCTTTTACCGCCATGAGGATAAAATTCTCCCCTTCCAACCCCGTCAGATACAGAAAATTTCGATTCGCATAAAACGGATACTTCTCATCTGATGTCTTTCTCGGCGCGTGACCGGAAAATACCAGCGCAATTGTGCCGTCCGCAAGGCTCTCGTACATTTTTCTGCGATTTCCCTGATGAAATGTTTTTTCCATGTCGTCCCCTCCTGATATCCATTTCAGCGGAACCACGTTCTGTATCATGTTCTAAACCGTGGTCTAATCTGTTGCAAATATCTTATACTTTTCACTCAGACTTGTCAATGTATTTTTCATGTATTCATATTTTTTTCTTTAATTTTAGGTTAAGATGAAAAAATTTAAATTCATTTTCCGGGTTTTATTGGAATTATTTTCAATAAAACCATGGCTTCCGTCAGAGGGCGCATCTATAGAATGCGCATTGTGCATCCGTCGAAAGCTTTTTCCTATTGTGAAGTACAAAGAGCTTTCCTGATAAATTTAAAGGCCGTGAAGACGAATCCTGATATTCGCTTCACAGCCTCCGATCTTTTTTATATCTCACTGCCGAAAATAAACATGATACGCTTCCCGGTCTACCCGGTGGAGTGGGATCATCCGCATCCCGCCTGCCATGAATTCCATCGACTTCATTCCCGGCTTCACCTCCAGAGGATCCGGCGCCTTCCGGAATGTCCTGTCATCCGAAAGTCCGGCCAGAATCCAGGGACCGTACGCCAGATTCACATAGTTTGCATCCGAGGGAACCTCCACCCGCCGCAGCTTCATCGGCAGTGTCAGGCGGATCTCTTCCCCGCAACTCAGGGGTTCGAACTCGCAGTAACCCCGCCGGAGAGGCGCACTCTCCCGGCGGATCCCATTTCGTTCTGCCGCGAAATTCTCCACGGCCCAGGCCGGAACGCGCACCCGCAGCTTTTTCTTCATATCGGCTTCAGCCCGCATTGTAACCTGCCCCTGTTCCGTGGTACGCAGCGTCAGGGCTGTCTCCCCGGACAGAGTCGAGTCGATCAGAAGATTCACGTAGACAGCCTCCGCATCCTGCGCGTAGAGATTCTCCATATATCGAAAACGGCTCTCCAGCCCCGTCCCCCGACAGCAGGTATTCTCCGTCGTTGAATATTCCTTCACCCCGCCGGGTTCCAGGGGCAGAAAATAGGTCGTGCCGCCGTCCGCCGCGTGGCTGGCCGAGGTCAGGATATGGTTGCCGAGCGTGTTCTCATAATAATCCATGAGGGCGCCATCCATCGTGTAGGGAAACAGCTGCCCTGTCAGCCGCAGCATGTTGTAGCTGGCGCAGCTCTCCGCGGCGTGGTCTGTGAGATAGGAGGTCGTCGTGCCGGCCCGGTGAAACATCTCCGTCTCGCCGACGCCGCCGATACAGTAAGCATGGCCGCCGGTGACGATCTCCCAGAAGTTCTTTCCGATGCGCAGGTAAGCTTCCTCCCCGGTGGTCCGATACATCTCCATCGCTCCGAGGATCTGCGGGATGTGCTGGTTGGCATGCATATCCTCCAGCGTATCGCAGTTCTCCTGCATCGGATAGAACAGTTTCTCATTATCAAAATACCGGGCCGCCTCCAGATGATCTCCTTTCCCTGTCAGGCGGTACAGGCGCACCATGCTCCCCTGCATACCGCCGATCTCTCCGGCGATATACATGGGCCACATGGCAGCCCGTGTCTCCGCGGACAGACGGGACAGGCGGGCATAGACCCAGTCTCCCATCTTCGCAGCGATCTCCAGCGCCTGTTCATTTCCGGTCAACTCCCGACAGTCCAGCAGTCCCGCAAGGATCTTATCAAAGGTATAATACGGAGCCCAGATCTCCGGATAGCGGGTATACTGCTCCAGAAGATCAAACTGTTCCTCTGAATACGCGCTAAGGAACCCCGGATGCGTCTGCCCCGAGGCGGCAAAGGCTTCCTGACACTGCGCCAGACCCTCCACCAGGGTGCCGCACTTCTCGAGGAATACTTTCTCTCCGGTCGCGGCCCAGGCCAGAGACAGCCCCGACAGCGTATGTCCGGTGATATGGCCGCGCAGCTTGCAGGTCTCCTCCTCCCAGCCGGTCAGTGGCAGGATATTACCGACAGGCAGTCCCGCTGCCCGGCGAAAATTATAAAGGAGGCGCTCGCAGTCCACCGAACGCAGATAGTCCGCCATCCGGCGCTGGTGCTCATAGTACGGCGTACCGGGCAGGAGACGAACCTGATGAAGCGGAAAATACTCTGCCTGCCGTTGCGGACCCTGCACCGGATTATCCTCCGTCAGGCAGCGAATCTCCGCTTCCGCCGGGAGATCTGTGCCCTCCACGGTTCCCCGCACGAGGCATACAGACTTCATCCCGGAGGAACGATCTGTCCCGAACAACACGCCCTCTTCCCCGAAAGGATAAACCATTTTTCCCGCTTCTGTCCGCGGCACACCGCTTGCCGCATCTGCATCGATCACCTCCCATATCACCGGCAGCGTCAACTGCCGCCCGTCGGAGCACCGGGCAATGACCACCGAGGGCAGATGCACCGGCTGCCCGGAAACCGCGTTCACACGAACCGGACGTATCTCCTCCACCCGGCTCTCCTTCTTCTCCTGAAGTACGGTAGCCGGGAAGCTTCTTTCCGCCTGTCGGCCTTCCAGGGAAGCGGTCACCGTCAGCATCAGTTCCCGGTTTCCCTGACCGGAAAGCGGGCGATGCACTGTCCCGTCATCCTCAATGAAGCGCGGTTCACTGCTCTTCCAGATAAAGCAGGATCCTCCGTGTCCCCCTACGGGCAGAATCAGATCCTCCTCCACCGTATTGAGATTCCCAATATAAATCGCTTCCAGATCCTCCCGCAGGATCTGCTCTGTCATCTGTCCTGTCATCCCTCTTATCCCTCGCTCAAAATCATTTCAGAGAATGTTACTCTGTTGCCCTCAATCCTGTTCCCGCAGATGTTCCACTTCCTCCAGCCAGATCCGGCCGCAGGCGTCGCTGGGCATGCGCAGATCACCCCGCGGCGAGACAGCCACGGAACCGACCCGGGGGCCGTCGGGCAGACAGGAACGATTGAACTGCTGGGCAAAGACCCGGCGATAGAACGTGCGCATCCATTACCAGATCGTCACCGCGTCAGAGGTCCCCTCAAAGGTGCTCAG
>JAJQDL010000034.1:14695-16308 GCA_021202235.1 Lachnospiraceae bacterium | reverse complement strand
CACCAATGAGATGCTCCTTAAAGGTGATAAGCCCACCCGTGTTGGTTTTGAAGTGCGCGACGGCAAGAAAGTCCGCGTAGCCAAGATCGACGGTTCCGTGATTGACTGAGTGAAGGAGGTTCGAGACGTTGAGTAGCAGATTGAAAGAGGCTTATTATAACGAATATGTCGACGCGATGACCAAGAAGTTCGGTTATACCAATGTGATGCAGGTACCGAAGCTGGACAAGATCGTTGTCAACATGGCAGTCGGCGAGGCAAAGGAGAACGCGAAGGTTCTGGAGTCCGCCGCCAATGATCTGATGCTGATCACCGGCCAGAAGCCTGTGATCACCAAGGCCAAGAAATCGATCGCCAACTTCAAGCTCCGTGAGGGCATGAACATTGGCTGCAAGGTCACTCTGCGGGGCGACAAGATGTACGAGTTCGCAGATCGTCTGATCAACCTGGCTCTTCCCCGGGTGCGTGACTTCCGTGGTGTTAACCCCAACTCCTTCGACGGCAGAGGCAATTATGCCCTGGGCATCAAAGAACAGCTGATTTTCCCGGAGATCGAGTATGATAAGATCGACAAAGTGAGAGGCATGGATGTGATTTTCGTCACAACGGCCAAGACCGACGAAGAGGCTCGGGAACTGCTGAAACTGTTCAACATGCCGTTCAAGAAGAATTAGGAGGAGAAATCTCATGGCAAAGACTTCGATGAAGATAAAACAAAAGCGCCCGGCTAAATTCTCCACCAGAGAGTATAACCGCTGCAGGATTTGTGGCCGTCCTCATGCTTATCTGAGAAAATACGGAATCTGCAGAATCTGTTTCCGTGAGCTGGCATACAAAGGGGAGATCCCCGGCGTGCGCAAGGCGAGCTGGTAGGATAAGGTTTTGAAAGGAGGCAACATAAAATGACGATGAGTGATCCCATTGCAGATATGCTTACAAGAATTCGTAATGCAAACAGCGCAAAGCACGACACAGTGGATATTCCCGCTTCCAAGATGAAGATTGCGATCGCGAACATTCTGGTTGATGAGGGATATATTTCCAAATATGAGATGATCGGTGAGGGCGCAACCAGCACGATCCGTGTGTTTCTCAAGTATGGCGCCGATAAGAATGAGAAGATTATCAGCGGTCTCAAGAGAATCAGCAAGCCCGGTCTGCGGGTGTACGCCAGTGCCGAAGAGCTTTCTAGAGGTCTCGGCTGTCTCGGTGTGGCAATCATTTCCACCAGCCAGGGCGTGATTACCGACAAGCAGGCCCGCAAGCTGAACGTGGGCGGCGAGGTTCTCGCGTTTGTCTGGTAGAATGTACTAAGATCCACAATATTTATGGAGGTAAGGCGAAATGTCACGTATCGGAAGAATGCCTATCGCGATTCCCGCAGGTGTGACTGTGGAGGTTGCAGAAAATAATAAAGTGACGGTAAAAGGCCCTAAGGGCACGCTGGAGCGTGTGCTTCCGGCGGAAATGACCATCGAGGTGGCTGGAGCGGAAGTGAAGGTCAGCCGTCCCAATGACCTGAAGAAGATGAAGTCTCTTCACGGCCTGACCAGAACTCTGATTCACAACATGGTGATCGGTGTTTCTCAGGGCGACCAGCACGTCCTGGAGCT